>NZ_JMQC01000008.1:4560000-4860000 GCF_000746925.1 Bacillus clarus | reverse complement strand
TATATAAGTGTTTGAATTTTTTACGAAATGGAAGTATGTTTTGAAACAGCATTAATTATTTGTTCCCAATCATCCGAGTGGTTTTCATGCCCTGTACCTTCAAGTGTTAGTAATTTGGAATTTGGAATTTCATCGATAAGGGCTAATCCATGTTCAAGTGGAAGTGCTGTATCCTCTGTTCCATGAATGACTAACACCGGTACATGTATCTTTTTCAATGCGCCTTCATAGGAATCATCGCCTGTAAGAAGTGCATGGTTAAACATACTTAATAGATTGTTAGCTCGCTCTATTTCCTGTTTTACTTGTTTATAAGCTCTCTCATCATCAAATTTATGTTTTGCACCACAGAGCAAACGAGATCCTGTAACTAAATATTGAGCTACGGAATCTTTATCCGTCCAGTCCAATTTCGCCCCATTCGCATGATGCGTTAATATTCTTTCATCGATAGGAGGTAAATCACGAGTATTGTCATCAGATCCAATAATACTTGATGCCAGTAAAGTTAAAGTTGTAATTCGTTGAGGGTGTTTTACTGCTGCAATTTGAGCAATCATACCTCCTAATGACATTCCGAAAAGGTGTGCTTTGTCAATTTGATATGCATCAAGGACACCAATTGCATCATTGGCCATATCTGTTACTGTATAATTTGAAGTCCCAGGTTCGTACGTAATAGAACGCCCGACATCACGATTATCATAGCGAATAACGAATTTTCCTGTTTGAGCCAACTTTTCACAAAATTCTTCATCCCAATATACCATTGAACAAGTAGCACCCATAATTAATAAAATCGCTGGGTGAGCAGGGTCACCGAAGCTTTCTGTACATATATCAATCTCGTTTGTTTGGAAGATTTTTTCACTCATAGTTTGTTCCCCATTTCATTTGAAATTTAGTTAATACAATACAATGTAAATGAGTTTGTATCTTAAATTTTATAACCATGATATTCACTCTCCTAAAATCAATTTTTCATCGGTCTTCAATTATTAGAGTTACAGTGTAGTTATAGAATAAGGATGGTTTAAAGGAAGGTTAATTATTTGTTTTTTGCTAAAATTCATTCAATTCTTCTTTTCCTTAGTAGAATAACATAAATGTCATCCTTAATCATTTTTATTTTCAGTCGAGACATAATATTTTGAAAAAAATCGTGAGCTATTAAAGTAAACAGTAAGGAGGGAGATAATTTGAAAGCAATTGCTATTAATCAATATGGTGGAATTGAAGAACTACAAGAGATGCAAGTCCCGAAGCCAGTTATAAAACCAAACGAAATATTAATACGTATTCATGCAACATCTGTAAACCCTGTTGATTGGAAAATAAGAAAAGGAGACTTAAAAGAAAAGTTAGCATTTTCTTTTCCTGTTACTTTAGGATTAGATGCTGCAGGGATAATTGAAGAGGTTGGAGATGAAGTGAAACAATTCAAGCGAGGAGATAAGGTTTTTACAAAATCTGAAAATATCGGGAAAGGTTCTTATGCGGAATATATAGTAGTGAAAGCAGATTTAGTAGCACAAATGCCAAATAATCTTAGTTTTGAAGAAGCGGCATCTGTACCTCTTGCTGGATTGACAGCTTGGCAAAGTTTAGTTGATTATGCGTGTATAAAAGAAGGAGACAAAGTATTAATTCATGCTCGAGCTGGCGGAGTAGGAAGCTTTGCGATTCAAATTGCAAAGGCATTTGGGGCGTATATTGCGACAACAGCAAGTAATAAAAATGCAGCGTTTCTCAAGTCTTTAGGAGCGGATCTTGTTATTGATTACAAGAAAGACAATTTTGCACAGTTACTATTAGACTATGATATTGTAAATGAAGAAAAGCGTTATTTTATGCAAAAGAGCAGCTAGCCAAAGCTAACTGCTTCATGAATTCTAAATTTAATTTTGAGATGTGTCTTTAACTTTGTAGTTCTCATTAGAGTGCACAATAGCTGAGATTTTTTGTTGCTCATTACCAGAGACATGTCCATCTAGGTAAACTTCATGTGTTGCATATTCTCCTGAGAAGCCAATTTCTGTAATGACAATATCAATATTCTTTTCTTTTTTAAAGTAGTCAATAGTTGCTTGTTTGGCTGTTGCTTCTGTCTTTGGCCATGCTTCTTTACTGAATTCATCCGGGGAACCATAGTCCATAATAGCATAGATCCAACCACCGATTGTTAGTAGCATAGCACTCCCTAAAATGAATAGGGGTTTCACTAATTTTTTATTCATGTTTAGTCACCTATCAATTCCATTCTATTTTATATGTGATTTGTTCATGTGAACAATCTGAATATAAAATAAAATTTTTTGCTATTTCATTAGGTGACAATAACATTACAGATTTGTAAGGATCTTTAGAAAACTAAGTTCCGCAAAAAATAACAAAATAGTTATTTGTGCGACACGTTTCCTCATAAGTGTGCAAACACGAAAGAGGAGGGTTATCAATTTTGATAATAACAACTGATTGACTGAAAGTAGAAATGAAAGCCGTCAGGTTGAGCTGAAACTACTTATCTGATACTCCTACATGCAAAACGTGATAGTAGTCGCAAATTGTATGAAGCTAGGTGAAGTCGGCTGAACAAAACCTAAGTGAGAAATCATATGGTAATGGATAGGTCGGGATGCTACAAAATATCTATGGTGAGAATGTCCAAACGGACTGGCGAACTTGTGAATGTACGGGTCTAAACTATTAATACATTAGAAATGTGTATGTCGTTAACGACGACGTTACCTATCGAAAAGTAAGAGTAGATAATATGAAATTCGAAACATCTAACGATGAGGATGTAAAGGTAACAGGCTTAAAGCAAGCACCTAAGGATATATGTATAGCTAAGTCAATCGGAACGTGGTAAGCAAGAAACTGTCGCTAACGTCTACTAACAGACAGGTGTATATAAGGTTCTAACGAACCGAAATTACTTTATTCTTGTGAAGGTGGGGACACAGTACCGACGAAACATGTAGCAAACGTGGAGGGATAGTCCCTAGTCTTGTTCTTTGAAAACTAAATTAACTAGATGTAACCCACAGGATCGAGTAAGATGATGGGACTTTTCGTAAGAAAGGGGAATTAATACATCGGTGAGTACAACATTACGACATGCAGAATATTACGATATACAAAGAGCGTTCGATGATTTATATCAACGTAGCGAAAACAATGCCGCTAAAGGCATAAATTTATATAAACACATCATATCAAAAGAAAATATTCTACTGGCATATAGAAACATAAAGGCTAACACTGGCTCTAAAACTGAAGGAACAGATGGTATCACAATCGACCACTACAAAATGGAAGATGCAGATTCTTTTGTTGATAATATAAGAAAAGCTCTTGCAGACTACAAACCAAATACGGTACGTAGGGTAGAAATACCTAAAGCAAATGGAAAGAAACGCCCATTAGGAATTCCTACAATGAGAGATAGATTGATTCAACAAATGTTCAAACAAGTTCTAGAACCAATATGCGAAGCAAAATTCTACAAGCATTCATATGGATTCAGACCTAACAGGTCAACACACCATGCAATGGCTAGGTGTCAATACTTGATAAACAGAGGGAGATTTAGTCACGTAGTAGATATTGATATACAAGGTTTCTTTGACAACGTGAACCATTCCAAATTATTAAAACAACTATACAACATAGGCATAACTGATAAAAGGGTGCTGACGATTATCTCAAAAATGTTAAAAGCACCAATCAAAGGAGAAGGTATTCCTACAAAAGGAACTCCGCAAGGAGGAATCCTGAGTCCGTTACTTAGTAACGTTGTATTAAACGATTTGGATTGGTGGATATCGAGTCAATGGGAGAATATTAAAACAAGGAAACCATATACAATAGCAACCAAAAATCCATTGTTGATAAAAGCAAAATTGAAGAAAATGTATATAGTTAGGTATGCGGATGATTTCAAAATATTCACCAACAATCATAAATCTGCAACTAAAATATTCCATGCAGTAGAAGGATATCTCAAAAATCAATTAAACCTTAATATATCTAATGAAAAATCAACTATAACCAACCTAAAAAGAAAATCTTCGGATTTTCTAGGGTTCTCTATCAAATCTGTAAAAAAGCGTAAAAGATATGTAGCAAACACATATGTAAGCGAGAAAAAGAAAAAGGATATCCTTGAAAAAGCAAAAACAAGGATTAAAGCAATTCAAAAGAGTCCAACAGCAAAAACAGTATGGGATTATAACTCCTATGTACTTGGTATTAAAAATTATTACAGAATCGCAACACATGTGACCGTAGACTTTGTAGAAATAGCCTTTCGTCTCTCGAAAACTTTGTTTAATCGTCTAAAATCAATAGGGAAATATAAGATTCCTACCAATGCGAATGCATTATACAAAAGAACTCATAGGAACAATTATAGAACCTTTGAAATAGCAGGCAATCATGTATATCCACTAGCGGACATACAAACACGATTCCCTCAAAGTTTCAGTCAAGACATATGCAATTACACTAAGCAGGGAAGACAAAAACTCATCAAAAGCCTAAAGGGTAACATTGCCAATGAAATGCAAAAGATGTTGCTATCCTCCAATAAAGGACAAAGCATGGAGTATACAGATAACAGAATATCCAGGTATTCCATGCAAAATGGTAAATGTGCTGTCATCGGAATCTTCTTAATAGCTGAAGATGTGCACTGTCACCATAAAATACCGAAAGGTATGGGAGGAACTGACGAGTTTAATAACCTGATTATTGTACATGAATTTGTCCACAGATTGATTCACGCTACAAATGAAGAGACGATTAGAACATATATGAGGATACTTCAATTGAACGATAAACAATTGAAGAAAATAAACAAAATCCGTAAAGCTTGTAATCTAGTTACTTTAGCATAAAAGAATAAGATGGGGCGCTGTATGCGATGAAAGTCGCACGTACAGTGCTAAGCGGGGGAAAAGATGGAGATAACTTCAAAGTCTTACCTATCGCAACTATTGCTAAATGCATTTAAAAATTTTGAAGAAGCTTTCTGAAATATAGAAAGGGAAGTTTTGTTTATATAATTTATGTTATTAGAAATTCCCCTTCATTTATCAGTATAGGTATAGAAACTGGATAGAACTTAAGGTATAGGACTTGTAAAAGGTAATCTTGCTGCAGAAAAACTAGCTGCTTGTTGGTTAAAGAACAATGTGGCGGCTCCATTTATAGAGGAAGAAATACGGATGTTTACAGTATCTCCTTGGCTTAATCCATAAATGGTGGCCACAGTAACAGTAACCGTACTAGCAGTATCTCTTGTATCCATAGCAACTGTTATACCGTTAACCAATAAATCAAATCTAATGGAATATCCTGTTAAACCGTTAGGTGCAAAAACAACATTTGAATTAATTTGGTATACCCCATCCTGTTTGGGCACAAATGTGTCAACACCGTTGTATTCACCGTTAAAGTCGAATAGTACTTCAGTGAAACTTACAATTATAGGTGTACCAGCAGTCATAAATTGAGTAACATCTTTATTTGCTCTAAACGCAGATTCTATAGCTCCTGGCCCAGTAGCTCCAGTGTCACCAGTCGGTCCTGTATTGCCGATAGGTCCTGTATTGCCGATAGGTCCTGTATTGCCGATAGGTCCTGTATTGCCGGTAGGTCCTGTATTACCGGTGGAGCCTGTTGGACCTGTTGGTAGTTGGAATGGTGGAATGGGTGATAATGTGGGACCGATCGAACTTGGATCCAGTGCGGCACTATGTAAAATTTCGTATGAATTCAATTCATCCTCTTTAGACATACTGGTTTAGATGAAGATGTCACTCGAAACTATACAGAGTATGAAAGATATATAGAAAGTTATCAAAATAAAATACTGCAAAATGAAGATTTATGTGATGCGATGAAACTTTCTAGAGTTGATGATGATATTAAGGTGTTACCAAAGTTTAATCAGGTAGCAGGGGTCTTACCGTTAGTGAACTTCAGTTCTCATATTTTACACGATTTATTAGCGAACATGGATAGAGATTATCCATTAATGGATATGCTAGAAATCAGTAATCGTGTAGAATATTGGATTCGAAACTCGCAACCTAAAAAGGTTATTAAAGTAAATAAAGAGAAAAACTGGGAGATTTATAAAACATTAAAGGATATAGAGAAAAAATGGTTAGCTGAAGTTTGTGAAATACTTCGTTCCAATTATGATCAATCAAACGTAATGGAACAAATGTATGCGATTTGTCGTGATGAAAACAAAAAGATAATGAGAGAAAACCAAAAAACACTCTTTAGCATCATATACAGGTTAGTTATCGATACAACACATGGGCCGCGAATGCCATTACTTATACATGTAGTAGGTGTTGAAAAAATCACCTCATTATTAGATTTTAATAATGAGGTATAAAAGTAACGCAAGTACTTTTATGAGTACTTGCGTTACTTAAAATATAATTATATTAAAAAATGTGTTACCGTGAATACATTTTTGGACATTCATCGCCAGTTGGCTCATAAAAACAATGGCTTTTAAATTGTCCTACAAACGGTTGGTTATACCACTCTGGTGGGCAAGCTCCAACTGGACGGAAATACCAAAGAGCCCATCTGGCTGGCCAACGCCATTCACCTTGCAAAACACGTCTAGCGATTTCTTTTTCTGAATCACGAGCGCGTTGATAAAAATAACCGTACTGTACTGCTTCAAATCCACCTGGGCTTTGATATACTGCATCACTTACAGTGCGGATTTGTTTGAAATCTAAGCAATCACAAAATACACGGTTTACGACAACACAGCCAACAAGCTGTTCTCCTTGTCGGCCTTCACCTTCAGCTTCAGCACGTATTAAGCGTGCTAGTAAATCAACATCACTTTCAGTGTAAGGAATAAGGGGCATAATCATACCGCCTTTCTTGAGCTGTTATAGTAAAGAGTATGTTTGAAAATTCGCTAAGTGCTTTTTTATTTAAAACTAACTTCTATTTGAAAAGAGGAGACCGTTTAAAGAAGCGCCAATTGTTTATAAAAAACCAAAAATGAAAAGGGAGAGATCATATGTATCGTATTAGTAAAGAACATATCATTTACGCAATGTCACCACAAAATAGGCCGTGCTTACAAGTGGAAATTGGAAGTAAACTAGTATTCGAAACATACGACTGTTTTGAAAATCAAATTCATTCTGAGGATGTCGCATTTAAAGAGTTAGATTGGAATCGGATTAATCCAGCTACTGGACCTGTTTATATTGAAGGTGCAGAAACTGGTGATATATTAGTGATAACGATTGAAAAAATTAAAATCGCAGAGCAAGGAGTATTAACAACTGGACCGAATTTAGGCGTAATGGGCAATGAAATAAAAGAAAATAGAGTAAAGCTTGTTCCGATTCGTAATCAGCATGTGGTGTTTTCTAATGAACTACAAATCCCAATTAATCCGATGATTGGTGTAATTGGTACGGCACCTCAAGAAGGTAGTATTTCATGCGGCACTCCGCACGATCATGGAGGAAATATGGATTGTAAAGAAATGAAAGAAGGGACCACTCTCTTATTACCAGTAAATGTTCCTGGGGCATTACTTGCATTAGGGGATTTACACGCCGCTATGGGAGATGGTGAAATTGGGGTAAGTGGCGTCGAAGTTGCTGGAGAAGTAACTGTGACAGTGAACGTTATAAAAGAAAAACAATGGCCACTACCAATGGCAATTCAAAAAGAACGTATTATAACGATTGCTTCAGAAGAACTATTAGATGACGCGGCGAACCGTGCAGTAAGCAATATGGTTTCATTTTTGAATGAGGAATTAAAGCTTTCTAAAGCGGATGCAACCCTTTTATTATCCGCAGCTGGAAATTTACGAGTTTGTCAAGTGGTAGATCCGCTTAAAACAGCACGAATGGAATTAGGGATAGAATATGTGAGCCAGTTAGGTTTTTCGCTGTGTGCATATATTAATAAATGAATTTGATGAGGAAGGAGATGCTTTAGCATCTCCTTGTTAATTATAACCATCCTTTTTTTATTGCAATTTGTATTGCTTGAAACCTTGAATCAGCCTCTAGTTTCTGTATAGCAGATGATAAATAATTTCTTACGGTACCGTTTGTTAAAAATAAGCTCTGACCGATTTTTTTTGTACTATTCCCATCATTAACCATTCGGAGTATTTCTCTTTCTCGTTCGGTTAAAGGGTTGTTTTCTGTTGAAAATAATGTAGAAGCTAAGCTTGTGCTAATGATATGTTCGCCGGTCATCACTTTGCGGATTGCATGAATTAGGATATCAATCGGCTCGTCTTTCAATAAATAAGCATCTACCTTGATATCTATTGCTTTTTGTAAATAACCAGGGCGAGCAAATGTTGTAACGATTATGATTTTGCAAGGGTGGTTTAGATGCCTTAATTTTTTAGCGATTTCAAGTCCTGTCATGTCAGGGATTTCGATATCAAGTAGGCAGACGTCTGGTTTTTCTTTTATAATAATATCCCATGCATCTTTCCCGTTAGAAACATCCGCAACTATTTTCATATCTTTTTCTAATTTTAGTAGCGAGACTAGTGCCCCACGGAGCATTTTTTGGTCTTCTGCAATTAAAACTTTTATCATATTTTTCCGCCTTCCCTTTCGTTTTTTGACATGTATAAAGAACGAGTCGTCTAAGTCATTTCGTCTGTTCTAATGGAATAGGGAATTTCAAGGTAATAGTTGTTCCGTTATTTTTTTGTGTATGTATTTGTACGGTTCCTTGAAGTATTTTCATTCGTTCTGTAATAGATTGAATGCCAAATCCATATGAATGTTGTTGAAATCCAATTCCATCATCATTTATGGTGAGCGTATAGAAGTCAGCATCTTTTTTTATATTGATAGTACATCTTGTCGCCTTGCTATGTCTTAAAACATTTGTAATCGCTTCTCTTATAGAAAGAGCAACCATCGTTTCTGCAATATTTGAAAGAGTTAAATGATCTGCGTTACCTTTAATGACTAATTGAATACTAGAAGTATATAAAAGTTGGTTAATATGTTCCAATTCATCTTTTAATGAAATATACTTCATATCTGTGACAAGTTCACGTACTTGTTTTAAGGCGTAGCGTGAAGTATCTAAAATGTCGTTTAACTCTCGTTTTGCCTGGGGGGTATCTTTTTCTATTAGCCTTATGGAAAGTTCACTTTTCAGTTTAATCATTGTTAATGTTTGACCTAATGTATCATGAAGATCTCTTGCAATACGGTTACGCTCTTCTTCTTGAATGTATCTTTCAATTTGGGAGTTTGCGGTGTTTAATGCTTTTTGTAAAAGCTTTGATTTTTCACGAATATGAATAATGAGCGGTTGTGTAATTTGTAAAATAATTATAGGTAAAAAAGAGGTTTTTAATATAGTGAAAGAGTGTCCGTAAATTTGATAGCTAACCAGAAGAAACATAATGATAATACCTATAGTTCCAATAGCTATATAGATTTTAGAGTGTGCCCGTCCTAATAAATTCCCTATAATAAATCCATAAGAAAGTAACCATATGTCTATCGAAATTGCAAGGATTGTAAATAAAGCGCAACTGAATAAGCTAGAAGTGAGAAGGCGCCAATCTTTAAACCATAATTTGAGATAAAAAGAAATTAGAATGAGGGTTAAAAAGAATAGTTTCCAATAAAGTGAAATAGATGTTTCAGCTCGTAACATATTATAAAACAAAAAAACAAGAAAAATGACATCTAAAAGCAAATACTTTTCAATTTGATCATGAGGATAAAGCTTTTTTAACATGTTCATATCCCCTAGGTATAAATTAAGATAGAATAGGAAAGGTGAAATCCTCAGGTTTTATAAAGAGAATATCACCAATGCATTGAGAAATTCAGATTTATGTTTTATTAATTAAATTAGAGGTATACTTTCGCGCAGATTCCATCGGGCCGAGTTTAAATTTCTTGAGCCAAAATGTTGCGAAATAAACTTCAAATATACAGATACAAATCCAAACGAAAACAATAGATATAGAGTCCGTATTTCCTCCAAGTCCGAAACCCCAGCCATAAAATAGAATGGAAGTAACAATGTTTTGTAAGACATAACAACTAAGAGACATTTTTCCTACCTTTTCAATGTGATTCCATAACCAAAAATCTACGAAATTTTCCATTAATTTAGCAATTAAAGCGATGTATAAAACGGAAAGGAAAGGGGCGAATAAATAACGAACTGGTAAATCAAAAATCCCACCTGGAATAAAGACTAATAAATTAAGAGGAATTCCAATCATAATACCGTTCTTAAGCATTTTTGTTCGGATTTGTTTTCCGGTTTCACTTGGTGAGAAGGCGCCTATTCGTGTAAGGCGTATGCCTAATAAAAACAAAAAAATATTCATAGGAATAATAATAATTGCTTCCATTCGATTTGCAATAAAGTTTGTAAGTCGATACTGGATTTGTTCAAACCACGTTCCGTTACTATAAAGAGCTGTAACTTCTTGCATGTTTCCTAGTGAAATATTATTTCCTATAAGATGGAAATACATGAATATTACAAGAATTGATAGCATTGCAAAAGCATGAATAAAACCAATTATTTTCATTGTTCGATGAATAGCTGTATTACCATGTTTTATAATAAATGACACAATGATGGCTGTAATTCCATAACTCATTAAAATATCATATTCCATTACGAGAGCGAAATGAACAAAACCTTCTACTACTAATATAAAAGATGTCCACAAATACATCCCTGGCCAAGTGTTTCTTTTTCGTAAAGATTGTTGATATTTTAATTCAAGTCCTACTCCAAACATAATCGTTAATAACCCAAGAAGTTTCCCATTAACTAAAAATAAAATGAATATCCGAACAAAATCATCAAATGATGACCACCAATTGGCGTTGTTAAAAGTGAAAATATATGAAGCATCCCCTAAATGCGCAAAAATCCAAATGTTTGTGCCAAGCGTTCCTAATATAGCAAATCCCCTTAAAACATCAAGTAAACGAATCCTTTCGTTAAATGTTAGCATTATAAACCTCCTTTATGATTATTGTAATAATTGTATCGATGGAGGAAATGATTTTGTATACACAGGTGTCACTTTATGAAAATGACACCTGTCATATAGGAGAAAAGACTATTTATTTTAAGAAGGAAATTGTAATATATTTAAAGTGAAATGTGGTAGTATATGTATTGCATAGTTATTCATTTATGAATGTTGTGTGAAAGGGGTTATACAATGGTTAAAATTATGATTGTAGAAGATGACGTGAAAATTGCAGAGCTGTTATCAGCATATGTTGCGAAATATGGTTACCAAGGGATTATTGTATCTGATTTTCAAAATGTGTTAGATACTTTCATACAAGAAAAGCCGGAATTAGTTTTATTAGATATTAATTTGCCAAGTTTTGATGGGTATTATTGGTGTCGTCAAATTCGAGCTGTCTCTACGTGCCCAATATTATTTATTTCTGCACGTGAAGGTACGATGGATCAAGTTATGGCATTAGAAAATGGTGGTGATGATTTTATTCCGAAACCATTCCACTATGAAGTTGTAATGGCTAAAATTCGTAGTCAATTGAGACGCGCTTATGGAGACTATTCACCGAAACTAGAAGAACGGATGATTGAACAAAAAGGCCTTTGT
The DNA here is from genome assembly GCF_000746925.1 of Bacillus clarus. Taxonomy (GTDB): domain Bacteria; phylum Bacillota; class Bacilli; order Bacillales; family Bacillaceae_G; genus Bacillus_A; species Bacillus_A clarus. The sequence goes on along the minus strand of NZ_JMQC01000008.1, from coordinate 4,848,332 downwards.
TTATATCCGGAAAGACTTGTATTAAAGTTACGGAATCAAGAAATTGATGTAACGAGAAATGAAGCTATTTTATTAGAGATGTTAATGAAAAATTATCCGCGTGTTGTCAGTAGGGAAGTATTATTAAATAAGTTATGGGATAGTGAATCGTATGTTGATGATAATACATTAAGTGTAAATACGACACGCGCGCGTAAAAAGTTACAAACGTTACTTATTGAAGGAGCAATTGAAACGGTTCGTAGTGTTGGATATAGACTGCACATTACGTGGGGAAATGGTACGGAAAAATGTTAAAGTTGTTTTTACGTGACCATATACCACTTTTATGTTTTACAATTTTTCAGCTACTAGCTATATTTCTCGTGTATTGGTTTGATGGTTATCACCATATTACAACCGCATTATATGCGATGTTTTTAGGTGTTTGTTTTCTAGTTGCTTATTTATTGTTTCGTTATTTTACACATCGTTCTTTTTATGAGCGTTTAGCAAATCCGCTGAAATCTTTAGATGAGTCTGTTCAAAAGTCTGATTATGCAGTTATATCAACAGCTCTTCAAGACTTATTAGAGGTGCAATATCGCCATTATCAAAATCTACTTCAATTACAGGAACGAAAAAACAATGATCATTTAACTTTTATGAATCAATGGGTGCATCAAATGAAAACTCCTTTATCTGTTATAGAATTAATTACACAGGACGAAATAGACCCTCGTTTCGAAAGTATTGGTGAAGAAACAGATAAAATGAAAAAGGGATTAGAAATGGCTTTACATGTCGCGCGGTTGGAAACATTTACTCAAGATTTTCATGTGGAAAGAGTACAACTACATAAAATAGTGAATGATTCAGTACATGAACATAAACGCTTTTTTATTCGGAATTTTGTGTATCCAGAGATTCATGTTGATAAGAGTATGATTGTAGAGAGTGATGCGAAATGGTTACAATTTTTAATCGGACAAATAATATCGAATGCGATTAAATACTCATCAGGTAATAGAGAAAAAATTAAGGTGAAAGCATATAAGAAAGATAAAACAATTGCACTTGAGATTAGTGATAGTGGAGTAGGGATACCGAAACAAGATTTACCACGAGTGTTTAAACCTTTCTTTACAGGAGAAAACGGCCGGGATTTTAAAGAATCAACCGGTATGGGATTATACCTCGTATATGAAATTACAAAACAGTTAGGACATAATGTAGAAGTCCATTCGGAAGTGGGGAAAGGTACAATGGTACGCATTACATTTCATAATGTGTAGCAGTAACAACGAATAAAACAAAAAGGGCTTCTGTATATAAATAATCTCATTTACTCATAAATCGTATCATGGTACAATATGGTTATTAACGACGGAAAGGATGATGGGTGGCCGATGATTTACTAATCTTATTTTTAAATGTTGAAATTCAATAATTTCAATTTATAAAAAATAGGATTAGTCTGCCCATTTCCATAAGAACGTATTGCTATTTTCGTACAATAGCTTATTTGGGTATAAATAATATAATGACTAATCCTGCCAAATTTACTTGGGAGGATTTTTTGTTCTCCTTTTGAAGAAAGGGATAGATAGTATGACGGAACTTTTAAAATTAAATGATGTGTATGTTGAAATAATGGATCATACGCTATTAAAGAAAATGAAAGCAACAGTAAAACAAGGAGAGATTATCGGTGTTATTGGGAAAAACGGTGCCGGTAAATCGACATTGTTACAATTAATAAACGAAAAAATAGAGCCAGCAAGAGGCCAACTAGAATGGCAACAGATGGACGTTACGATGGCGTATGTTGAACAAGAAAAAGAAGAATTTGCATCTAAAGAATTAACAGCGTTAGAAGTGGAACTTCTCGCAAAATGGGGCGTGCCAACAAATGACTTTCATACATTAAGTGGTGGAGAAAAACTGAAAGTTCGGCTTGCAAAAGGGTTTGCAGAAAACCCGAACTTACTAATATTAGATGAACCGACGAACCATTTAGATGAAAAGAGCACAGAGTTTCTCATTGAACAAATAAAAAACATGAGTGGGGCAGTTATCGTTGTATCGCATGATCGTTATTTTTTGGACGCTGTTGCAACAAAAATTTGGTCACTTGAAGAGAAAAAGTTAAATGAGCATGAGGGGAATTATACGAGTTATATGCAAGCTCGAGAGCAAAAACGAATGACACAGCAACGTGAATATGAAAAGCAACAAAAGAATATTGAACGTGTGGAATCACAAATAAAAGAATTATCATCATGGTCCCAAAAAGCTCATGCCCAGTCTACGAAAAAAGAAGGGTTTAAAGAATATCATCGTGTAAAAGCGAAACGAACGGATGCGCAAATTAAGTCGAAGCGAAAACGTCTCGAAAAAGAGCTTGAAAAAAAGAAAATAGAACGTGTGCAGCCAGATTATACTGTTGAATTTTCTATTCAGGAAAATAAAAAAGTAGGAAAGCGCTTTTTAGAAGTGAAGCAACTAAAAAAAGGTTTTAACGAACGGGTATTATTTGAGAAAGTCAATTTTACAATTCAACATGGTGAGAAAGTTGCACTTGTTGGAGCGAATGGTTGTGGAAAAACAACTTTATTAAAGGTGATTATGGGAACGGAAACAGCCCAAGGGGATATATGGATTTCGCCATCTGCAAACATTGGCTATTTAACACAAGAAGTATTTGATTTACCACTTGAAAAAACACCAGAAGATTTATTTTATAAAGAGACATTTGAAGAAAGAGGAAAAGTACAAAATTTAATGAAACATTTAGGGTTCCAATCTGCCCAATGGAAAGAGCCAATTCAGCAAATGAGCATGGGTGAACGAGTAAAGTGTAAATTGATGGCGTATATTTTAGACGAAAAAGATGTTCTGATTTTAGATGAACCAACTAATCATCTTGATTTACCCTCACGTGAACAGCTTGAGAATACGTTAGCAGAGTATAATGGCACATTAGTAGTCGTATCACATGATCGGTACTTTCTTGAAAAGACGACGAACAGTAAACTAGTATTTTTAAACAATAGTATACAAAAGCAATTGAAAGAAGCACCCAAGCAAAGAAATAACCTTGATGAGTTACGCTTGAAATTGGAAACAGAAAGGCAAGAAGTTTTAGGGAAACTGAGCTTCTTAACATTTCAAGATGAAGAATATATGGAACTTGATAAAAGGTTTAAAGAATTAACGAAGCAAATCAAGGAGCTTTAATATAAAGCGTTCGTGAGTTAACGTATATTGTAAATACGTCGCACCATTCAAATAGGGGGCATCCATTGGTGAAGATGCTCCTTTTTGAATGTTAACATTTAAAAAGAAATTAGGCACAAGCACATATTTTTAAGAAGTGCGTATTATATATCATGAAAAACTGTTTATGTTTTTCATGATATATAATACGAACAAAACTCATTGAAGTAGTTACATAAAAAGTCCACCGTAAGGGGTGGACTTTTTATTGTTTTTTAGAATGAAGAAATATGCCATACTAAAAAGATGGATTTTTAGAAGTGTATATAGTTTGTAAGTTATAAGTGGTAATACAATCAGTGCGATTTGAAGTGATATAATAATTCTTCAAAATAATATATCGCATATCTTTTGATAAAGACTGTAAAGAATGCTACAACTATAATACTTTTCATTCGAAAATATGTATGGTCCATTGTAAATGTAAAGTTGAAATTATAAGTATTATAAAATATATAAGTGCTAGTTATAGTTTTTGAAAAGGTATGACAAAAATTATTGTCAGTTTTTTTAGAAATCTTACAGACCTGTAAGATAAATGAAAGATGAATCAATATGAGATGTAAGACGGTTCCGCTACACTTCATAGTAAGCAGTACAAATGAAGGGAGAATGTAAATGGAAATTTTAAATGCAAAAGGCATTAGTAAGGTGTATAAAGGAAAAGTTCCTTTTAAGGCATTGACTGATATTGATTTGTCAATTCAAGAAGGTGAATTTGTAGGGATTATGGGGCCTTCAGGTAGTGGGAAAACAACACTGTTAAATATGGTGTCTACGATAGATTTTCCAACATCCGGTCAGATTTTAATAAATGGCACAAACCCTTTCCAGCTAACATCAGAAGGTTTGGCTTTATTCCGCCGTCAAAAATTAGGCTTTGTTTTTCAATCATTTAATCTGCTTAGCACACTTACAGTGAAAGAAAACATCGTATTGCCGATGACGTTAGATGGTGTGTCTGTAAAAGAAATGAATAAACGAGTAGAAGAGGTTGCTGAGAAATTAAGTATTACTAATATTTTAAACAAAAGGACCTTTGAAATATCAGGAGGACAAGCTCAAAGAACAGCAATCGCTCGTGCTATTGTTCATAAGCCACAACTACTGCTCGCGGATGAGCCAACAGGCAATTTAGATTCTAAATCTTCAAATGATGTAATGGAGATGCTAGATACTCTTAATAAAGAGGAGAAGGCAACGATGATGCTTGTTACGCATGATCCTTATGCAGCGAGTTATTGTAGCCGGGTAATTTTTATTAAAGATGGTCAATTGTATAACGAGATTTATTGTGGTGAAAGTAGACAAGCTTTTTACCAAAAAATTATAGACGTCCTTGCTTTGTTAGGGGGGAAAAGACATGACTTTTCGTCAGTTCGCATTTAATAATATCTTTCGAAATAAAAGGACATACGCCGCTCATTTTTTAAGTAGTGCATTTTCTATTATGATTTTCTTTACGTATGCACTTTTGTTATTTCATCCTGATTTAAAAGGTGAATTGAAATCGACAAGTGAAACGATAAGTTCATTTGGCACAATGGGATTTAGAATTTCACAAGGTTTGATTTTTGTTTTTTCATTTTTCTTTATCCTATATTCAGTTAGTTCATTTTTAAAAACACGTAAAAAAGAATTCGGTATTTTAATGATGCAAGGTATGTCAATGAAGCAGCTTAAGAAATTATTGTTAATTGAAAGCATGCTAATTGGATTAGGTTCCATTTGTATAGGGATTATAATTGGTCTCATATTTTCTAAATTAGTTTTATTGATTAGTGCAAGTGTCTTAATGATCAGTAACGGATTACCTTTCTATGTACCGATGCAAGCAATACTAGTAACTGTTGTTACGTTTCTTTTCTTATTTTTTATTGTTTCACTTTTCACTTTTAAAATGATAAAGGTGACGGAGCTTGTTGAGCTGATTCAAGCGGAAGAAAAACCGAAACCGGAGCCGAAATCTTCTATGTTGTTATCGCTAGTTTCTTTAATTTGTATAGGATGTGGATATAGCGCAGTATTTCGTTTTATATCAAGTCACAGTTTTATTATGTTAGGAATTGGTGTGCTTCTTGTCATTATCGGAACGTACTTTTTATATACACAGTGTAGTGTTTATATATTGCATATTGCCAAAAAGAGTGAATCTTTATTTTTAAAGAGAACAAATATATTAACGTTTTCGGAATTGATTTACCGTATGAAAGATAATGCGACAATGTTTTTTATTGTATCGATTATTTCAGCTGTTGCGTTTACAGCAATTGGTACAACAGCTGCTTTAGGTAATAAAGAATTAGTAAGAATGACAAACCCATACACATTTTTGTATGTAAGTTCTGAAAAAGATAAAGAGGTAAATGAACATCTTGCTATTATCAAAAAACATCTTACTGATGCCAATATTCCTTATCGGATGGCTTCAACTTCACATAAATATACAGAAAGTAATGTTTACGTACTGAAGTTAAGTGAATATAACGAACTTGCGAAAGCGCTCGGTTATCAACAGGAAATAATTGAAAAAGAAGATGAAATTTTACTAGTCCCTGGAATGGTATCACAAAAACAAGAATTTAAAAATGGTGACTATAAAAAGAATATTGAAGTGATTCAAGGGGATTGGATGGAAACCTTTCATGTGAAAAAAGCTGTAGAAAATTTAGTTTTACCACATGACGTAGGAAGTATTTTAATTGCAGTGCAAGATCATGTGTTTGATGAAATTCCTTTTACTGCTGAGCGGGATAATGAGCTTGCTGAACATCGTATTTATGGCTTTGTTGTAGATGATTGGATGAAAACAAAAGAAATTTCAAGTCAATTAAATAGTATATTTGATAAGGATAGTAGAGACGGGAGTTTCTTCTTTCAAACGCTAGCATTAAAGTGGTTAGAAGCAAAACAAACGAACGGATTACTACTTATGGCAAGTGTTTTGGTTGGAATTGTCTTCTTCACATTTGCTGCTAGTTTTATCTATTTCCGGTTGTATACAGATTTGGACCGCGACCAACAGCAATATAAAATGATTTCGAAGATGGGTTTAAGTAGACGAGAGTTAAGGAAAGTTGTAACGAGACAGTTATTATTAATGTTCTTCTTGCCAATTGTCATTGCCGTTGTTCATACTGTAGTCGCTTATACAGCATTACAACAATTAGTTGATTTTTCCATTTTAAACAGTTCCATTATTATATTGATTTCATTTATATGTATACAAATACTATATTTCTTTATGACACGTTGGCGTTACCTGCAAAAGCTTTATAAGACTATGGAGCAATAAGGGAAAAACGACTATCAAGAGTACGTAAAGGAGTATAGTAAACTGAATTTGAATCATGAAAGGAATTGTGATGAAAAAAACAATAGCTATTTTCATATTAATTATAATCGTTTTAACAAACTTAAGTGCATGTTCTAAAAAGGAAGATTCATTTCCGGCCAATGGCGTATTAATTATTGGGGATGAAAACTATTCTTTCCCTATTCTTGATCGTTATAAAGAAAATACAAATAAAAAAGAAGTATTTTCAGTAAAAACAGGTAAATTCGGAAAAGGAAAAGTATTAATTATAGATGAATCCACTGCGCAGTCTATGATTAAAGCGAAAGTTTTTCGGAAACGCGATGTAAACAAGGGGCTAGATTCTATACCTATGGATACATTGCCAAATATTCCGAAAGAGGGCTCTTTATTATTTACACATGAAGACGAAGAGAGGATGAAAAATATTGAATTAGGAGGTAAGATGGTTCCTGTTATATATGATAGTAATGCTTGGATTGGTAACACTCGTGATTATAGGACGCAATGGTATGTTGTTGTGGCTAAAAATAATGTATATAAAGAAATAAAAGCAAATGAAACGAAATTACAACTTCTTCATTTGAAAAAATCTTTAGGCGACGAGAAACCTAAGATGTCAACAGATAATACATTGACGAATGAGTATTTAAAAATGAAAAAGCAAAATAAAGATTTTGATCAATTATTATCTGTACAATTTGTAAAGATTGAAGAAAAATCTTAAACAAAAACTTCAAGGTTGAAAAAAACTTTATCAACCTTGAAGTTTTTTAAATTTATAGACAATTCAAATAACATAGTTTACAGTATGTTTAAGTTAATAAGTAATTGTGATAGAGAACTGGAGATCCACAATGTATAACTTTGGCGCTATGCCAAAGTATAGTTGGGGGTCTTTTTTCAATAAAAAAGGAGGATTGAATGTAATCGTTTTATTTGAAGAGAGAAATAGAAAAGGGGATGGATTATGAAAAGGTTAACTTGGGGATTTTTCGTTTTATGTATTATTGTTTCGAGTGTCGTTATGCCAAAATCAAGTTACGCAGCGGATGCCAAAAGTAACAATAACCCTATTGTTTTAGTGAATGGCTTTGCTGGATGGGGAAGAGATGAAATGCTTGGCGTACGATATTGGGGTGGTGTAAATGATATACAAGAAGATTTAAAGAGAAATGGATATGAGGTACATACAGCTGCTGTTGGACCTGTTTCTAGTAACTGGGACCGTGCATGTGAGTTATATGCACAAATTAGTGGGAGGACAGTGGATTATGGTGCAGCGCATGCTAAGAAACATGGACATAATCGTTTTGGAAGAACGTACGTTGGATTCGTTCCAAATTGGAGTGAATCCAATAAAGTTCATCTTGTTGGACATAGTATGGGAGGGCAAACAATACGGACATTAGTACAATTATTAAAAGAAGGAAGTTTGGAAGAAAAAGAATATGCTAAGAAGCATACTGATGCAAAGATATCTTCATTATTTGAGGGCGGGAAATCATATGTTCATAGTGTTACGACATTAGCAACTCCTCATAACGGAACAACACTTGCCGATGGTAGCCGCCTTTTACCGTTCGTAAAAGAATTACTCATCACAGCTGCAAGTTTAAATGGAAATGATAATCTATCATTATATGATTTTAAATTAGATCAATGGGGAATCAAAAAGAATGCAGGAGAGTCCTTTTTACAATACACAAACCGTATATTAAATAGTTCGGTTTGGAAAGATACGAAGGATATTAGCCAGTGGGATTTAAGTACAGATGGAGCGAAAGAATTAAACGATTGGGTGAAAACGCAACCAGACGTATATTATTTATCGTATAGTGGACATGCTACACAAGCTGGTCCTATAACAGGGGTACATCTCCCTCATATCACGATGAATAAAGCATTGATGGGTAATGCATTTTTCTTAGGCTCATACGCAAGGTACGAACAAAATCGTCCATTTATTGATGGATCTTGGTGGCAAAATGATGGTGTGGTAAATACAAATTCTATGATTGCACCTACTGCTACTGGGGCTGTAAATAATACTGGTTCTTTAGAGAGAGGGAAATGGAATCATATTGAGACGAAAGAAAATTGGGATCATCTTGATATGGTAGGGCTAAGTGTTTCTGATTCACTAGGTTTTTCTGACATTACTGGTTTTTATCGGACGATTGCTAAACAATTAACACAGTTACCTAAATGAAAGTATAAAAGCTCTCTCAATAGAAATTGAGAGAGCTTTTATACTATACTAAAAATAAAGAACGTATTAGTAAAATATTTTGGGGTGAAAATATGGTAATTAATGTCGTATTATCTGGTTATGGAACAGTAGGGAGAGAATTTATTACATTAATAAATGAAAAATATTCATATATAAATGAAATGTACGGAATTGACTTGTGCATGAGTGGCATTATAGGGAGAAATATAGCAATTTATAACGAAAAAGGTTTGCATATAAATGATTTAATTACTTATGGTTCTGGAACACAGGCAATTCAAAGGTATGTAGAATGTTATCCAGAAGATTACGGAATGGCTCATATGAATGGAAACGTATTGATAGAGGCAACTGCTACAAATCTCGAAGATGGAGATCCTGGGAAACAATATATGAAACAAGCAATTCAAAATCATATGGATGTAGTTGCTATTTCAAAAGGAGCACTTGTTACAGGGTGGAGAGAATTAAAAGAAGCAGCCCAAATCGCTAATGTCCGGATTCGTTACAGTGGTGCAACTGCTGCAGCATTACCAACACTAGATATTGGACAATTTAGTTTAGCTGGCTGCAATATTGAAAAGATAGAAGGTGTATTAAATGGGACAACAAATTACATCCTGACAAAAATGTATGCAGAAGGTATGACTTTTCAAGAAGCATTGCAAGATGCGCAAAAACAAGGAATTGCTGAAACGAATCCGTCGTTAGATGTAAGTGGACTAGACAGTGCTTGTAAATTATTACTCTTGGCAAATAGTTTATTGAGGACCGAATATTCACTTGGAGATATATGTATAAAGGGAATAGAGAATGTTACAAAACAACAAATTCAACATGCAAAAGAACAAAGCAAACCTATTAAATTAATTGCATCAGCATATAAAGACGATGCTGGAGCTATAAAACTTGAAGTGCATCCTTGTGAGATAGAGAAAGAACATCCATTAGCTAATGTAAATGGAACAGAAAAAGGAATTACGTTCTTAACGGATACCATGGGGCGAGTTACCATAATTGGAGGAGCGTCAAATCCACGCGGAGCAGCAGCAGCGGCTTTGAAAGATGTAATTCATTTATATCGCAAGGATATATAATTTTTAGTGGATAGATTAAATAATGAACTTCAAAAGTATATTGACAAAATATTTTATTCATGATATGATTATAAGTTATTAGGTCGACTTAGTTAGTGCTGCTATGATACATATTAATAAGAGTTTTAATTATTAATATGTACTAAGGAGGAAGTCTGAATGAAAATAGCAAATGGATTAGCTATGTTGGAATTAGAAATACAAGGGTTTAGATTAAATCCAACATTATTGTGGGATGATGAAGAAGCTATATTAGTTGATACTGGGATGCCAGGTCAATCAGAACAAATTCGTGAAGCGATGAATCGTCTAAATGTGCCATTTGATAAATTAAAAACAGTGCTTTTAACACATCAAGATATCGATCATGTTGGAAGTCTTCCTGAAGTTATACAAAAAGTAGGTCAGTCTATTGAAGTTTATGCACATGAACTAGATAAACCTTATATTGAAGGGGAATTTTCTCTTTTGAAAGGTGATCCGAATAAAATGAATGAACAACAATGGGTAGCATTACCAGAGCCTTTGAAAGCTATATATTTAAATCCTCCTAAGGCGAAAGTAAATCATATTTTAAGACATGGACAGATATTACCTTTTCTCGATGGAATTGAAGTGATTCATACGCCAGGGCACACACCAGGACATGTTAGCTTATATATCGGAAAATATAAAACGTTAATTGCAGGTGATGCATTAGTATGTGTGGAAGGGAATTTAAAAGGACCGGTTCCACGTACAACACCAGATATGGAAACCGCAATGAAATCACTTGAAAAATTATTAGCATTTGATATTGATAGAGTCATTTGTTATCACGGTGCTATATGTGATGTAAATGTAAAGGAACAACTTAAAAGATTAGTAAGAGAAGAAGATTAATTCATTTTAAATAAGGGTTGAACGGTTCGATATGTTGGACAGTTGTATTAATTGTGCTATGATGAGTATGAAAACTACATATTTATCCACTAGAGGTGCCTAGTATAGGCTGAGATCAAAGAATATTTTGAGACTCTTAGTACCTGATCTGGTTAATGCCAGCGTAGGGAAGTGGAAGAGACGGAAAATGATGTTCATTAATATTCACACTGTCTAATTCACTTTCTTTACGTATGTAAAGAAAGTTTTTTTATTATGTGCACGCCTATTAGGGTAAACATACGGATAGCGTAGTTTCATAGTCAACATGTATTGTACTTATATATATTGGAGGGGTTAAAATGTCATTTTCACAGTTATTACGTAAGGAAGTAAATTCAATTTGGGAAGCGAGTTTCAATCATCCTTTTGTAAAAAAACTTGGAGAAGGAACATTAGATTTAGCAAGTTTTCGTTATTATGTACTACAAGATTCTTATTATTTAAGCCACTTTGCTAGAGTACAAACGCTAGGAGCAGCAAAAGCACTTGAATTAGAAACGACGGCTCGTATGGCACATCATGCACAAAATACATATGAGGCTGAATTATCATTACATGAGAATTTCGCGAAAAAATTAGGGATTACTGAAGAAGAGAAAGCGAATTTTATTCCTGCACCTACTGCATATGCATACACATCACATATGTATCGCGCTGCTTATGAAGGACATTTAGGAGATATTATCGCTGCAATATTACCTTGTTACTGGTTGTATTATGAAATTGGTGAACGTTTGAAAGAATGTCAACCAGAAGAACCGATTTATCAAGAGTGGATTTCTGCGTATGGATCCGATTGGTTCCGTACTTTAGTAGAAGAACAAATCGCACGATTAGATGCTATTGCTGAAACAGTAACAGAAGCTGATCGAAATCGTATGAAACAACATTTTGTATTTAGTAGTCAGTACGAATACTCATTTTGGGAAATGGCTTATACGTTAGAGAATTGGCCAGTAGATGAGAAAGCAGAAGACGTAGTTTTATAAAGAATAAGTCTATTTCTGGGAGGTATTACTCGTATTAAAAAGGAGTAATACCTCTTTGTTTTTTATAAATGATAGATTTAATAATTATCTTATATTGTTTAATTGTACAAGGGGTGTTCAAGATTATTGTTAATATTTATCGTAATATAATAAATATATTGTTAGGGAGTTGAAAATTACGACATGATTTAAGTGTTTAATATAAAAAATCTCCCTGTTATAGTTGAAGTTTTTCATGTAATAGGTTACATTTTTTAAGTTCGAACTGTTTAGTATTTTTCAAAAAAGGGGAGAGGCATTATGATGTCAAAAAGGAAATGGAAGAACTACATTTATATTTTTACTATTTTTATATTGTTTGGAACAGCAGTAATAGTAAAGCCATTTATTGCTCAAGCTGAGGAATCTGATACCAACATCACTTTATTAGGTACAGCAGATATTCACGGGAGATTTATGCCATGGGACTATGCGCTTGATGGCGCTAATATGAATGGGAGCTTAACGCAGCTTCATACGGTTATTAAGAAGGTTCGACAAGAAAATCCAAATACCATTTTATTAGATGCAGGGGATACAATTCAAGGAAACTCGGTAGAATTATTTAATGATCAGCCGCAGTCCCCGATGATGGTGGCGATGAATACGATGGGGTATGATGCTTGGGCATTTGGAAATCATGAATTCAACTTTGGGTTAGATATATTGAAAAAAGTGAGTAGCCAATATAAAGGGAAAATGTTGGCCGGAAATATTTACAAAGAAAATGGAGAGCGCTTTCTTCCCGCGTATACGATTGTTGAAAAAGATGGAATTAAAATTGGAATCGTTGGAATGAATACACCGATGATTAGTGAGTTTGAAAAAGGAACAGATCATTTGGCAGGTTTAGTGGTGAAAAATCCAGTAGAAGAGACGAGAAAGGCCATACAAGAATTGAAAGGTAAAGTAGATGCCATGGTAGGGGTTATGCATATGGGACTTGAAAATGAGAATGGTATTCCTGGAACTGGTGTCCAGGATATTGCGAACGCGTGCCCAGAGTTAAGTGCCATCTTTGCAGGTCATATGCATAAGCTTGTGAAAAAAGAAGTTGTAAACGGTGTCCTGATTACAGAACCAGATAAATATGGTACTCACATATCACGTATTGATCTTACATTTACAAAGCAAAACGGGAAAGTTGTATTAAAAGACAAAACAGCTACTGCAATCTCTGTGAAAAATGTTGATGGAACAACGGTATTATCAGATTCTGCACTAGAAACAACATTGACACCATTTCATGAATATGCGAGAAAAGATGCGAATGTTGTAGTAGCTCAATTAAAAGGTAAAAATCTTGTGCCAGAAAATGAAATAAAAGATATTCCAAGTGTGCAAGTTCAAGAGACTCCTTTATCAGATTTCTTCCATGAAGTTATGCTCTATTATAGTAAAGCAGATGTAGTGGCCCATCAGATTGATAATGATTATGCGCGTTTAGATATAGGTCCAATTAAAAAGAAAGATATTGCATATAATTATCAGTATGCCTTAGGAGAAATTACAGTATATAAAGTAACCGGAAAAGATTTGAAAGATTATATGGAATGGGCAGCAGGATACTTTAACTCGTCTCGTAACGGGGATGTAACTGTTAGTTTTGATAAAACACGCCGTGCTTCTAAATACAGTACAAATGATTTCTTTGGAGGTGTAAAATATGAAATTGATTTAACAAAACCATATGGAAGTAGAATTAAAAATTTACGTTCTATTCGTACAAATAAGCCAATTAAATTAAATGATGGAATGACTCTAGGAATGAATGCATATAGAATGGAAGCTTTGCAGGCGAAAGGGGGCGCTCTTGAGGGACGTAAGTTTGAGCAAGTTTGGTCATCTAAACAAGAGAATGCATTTGGTGAAACGGGTGGAACTATTCGTAACCTTGCTATTACATACTTAAAAGACGTAAAGAAAGGTGTATACACGCCCAAGATTATGCATAATTGGGAAATTACTGGAGTAGACACACATTCGTCAGAACATAAAGCTGTAGTTAATCTTGTAAATAAAGGTATTTTAGAAATTCCGAAAACAGAAGATGGAAAATATACTAATATCGCCTCTGTAAATACGAAGGAACCAATTACAAGAGAAGAAATAGTGTCGCTGTCTCAAAAAGCTAATATTGACCCAATACAGTTCAAACATATAAAAACAAAAGGGGATTTTTACAAAAAAATTGATAGACTTCTTAAAAGATAGTGATTAAATCTAATACTTACATTATAAAGGATCCATTTTGATTACCTTTTTTGAAATGGATTCTTTTGTTTATCTTCAAAATAGACTGTATGATATTTTTGCACAAAATTTATTTCCAAGTAATAAATCTTTAATTTATTTTCTTGAGAAACAACGAGTATCTATTTACCTTCAGAAAATTTTGTATATAATGTAAAGGAGAAAATAATTTAAATTATTAGGAGGTTAAGATGAAACCGAACAACATTTCACGCTCATTTATGCAAACGCTTTCGTTATTCATTCTAATTTTTACTACATTATTGTTATTTACACCTTTTTCTTCTAAAGGGTATGCTGCCACAAATGATAACAACGTAGAATGGAGTGGTCTATTTCATGATCAAGGTCCAATATATAATAGTGCATTGGAACCATCAGCAACTCAAAATGTAACTTTGAAGTTTCGTGTTTTTAAAGGAGATATTACTAGTGCAAATATTAAATATTATGATACTGTAGATGGATTATTTCATACAGTACCTATGTCTTGGATATCCAATGATACTACTAAAATATTTGACTATTGGGAAGGAACTATACCTGCGAGCGCTTCACGTAAGTACTATCGTTTTCAAATTAATGATGGCAATTCTACGATTTGGTACAATGCCAACGGTGCTTCCGCATCAGAACAATCAGCTGGAGATTTTTACATTATCCCGAATTTTAAAACGCCGGATTGGATGAAAAATGGTATAATGTATCAGATTTTTCCTGATCGTTTTTATAACGGAGATCACTCGAATGATGTGCAAACGAATGCATACACGTATAATGGAAAGCCAACTTTGAAAAAAGAATGGGGAAGTACTGTATATGCTGGTACTGGTTTTGACAATAATCTCGTATTTTTTGGTGGAGACCTTGCTGGTGTTAATCAAAAGCTTAGTTATATTAAACAAACACTAGGTGCGAACATTATTTATTTAAATCCTATTTTTAAAGCGCCAACTAATCATAAATACGATACACAAGATTATATGACTGTAGATCCTGCATTTGGAACGAATGAAAATTTAGCGACATTATCATCAAATATACATAGCTCATCTAATGGAGCGAAAGGTTACTTCATTTTGGATGGGGTATTTAATCATACTGGAGACAGTCATAAGTGGTTTGATAAATATAATGTCTCATCTGATTTAGGAGCTTTTGAATCTCAATCTAGCAAATGGTCTGCTTTTTATACTTTCCAATCTTGGCCAAATGCATACGCTAGTTTTTTAGGGTTTAATAGCTTACCTAAATTAAATTATGGGACTAGTGGTTCAGCTGTAAGGAATCAAATGTATAATAATAGCGATTCTGTCGCAAAAACGTACTTGAAATCACCATATAATATCGATGGGTGGCGATTAGATGCACCACAATATACCGATGCAAATGGAGGAAATGGCAGTAATGATGTCAATCATCAAATTTGGAGTGAATTTAGAAACGCAGTTAAGTCATTCAATTCTAATGTAGGAATACTTGGAGAATACTGGGGAAATGCAAATCCTTGGACAAGTCAAGGAAATCAATGGGACGGGGCAACTAATTTTGATGGATTTACACAACCTGTTTCTCAATGGATTACAGGGAAAGATTATAGTAATAATGTAGCAGCAATCTCTGTTTCTCAATTTGATAGTTGGTTAAAGGGGACTCGTGCTAACTATCCTACTAATGTTCAACAGACTATGAGCAATCATTTATCTAATCATGATATTTCTCGTTTTGGCGAAAGAGCTGGTGGGGATATTTGGAAGACGTATTTAGCATTAATTTTTCAAATGACGTATATTGGTACACCAACAATTTACTATGGAGATGAATACGGCATGATGGGCGGTGCAGATCCTGACAATCGAAGAACATTTGACTGGTCTCAAGTAGAGCCTTCTAATAGCGCTATATCTTTAACACAAAAACTCATTAGCATTCGTAATCAATATCCTGCACTAAGAACAGGGTCGTTTATGAAATTGCAAGTAGATGATGTGAATAAAGTTTATTCTTTTGGCCGTTTTGATACCACAAATAGAATTGCTGTTGTATTAAATAATGACTCTAAAAAACATACTGTGACAGTTCCTGTTTGGCAATTAAGTATGGAAGATGGTAGTACAGTTACAGATATACTGACGAATAGTAGCTATACAGTGGAAAATGGTACAGTTACAGTAATAGTTGATGGGCATTATGGAGCCATTTTAGCTCAATAAATAAAGCAATGGATGAATAAAATAGGTTTTAAAAAGAGTGCAAATAACGTACTAGATATTACTATAAAAGCAGGCAGCTTCTTTTAGGGAGATGCCTGCTTTTATGATGTTGGTCCAGCGAATTATTTAATTAAATACATACAGGTTTGTTATAACTAGAATAGTTAATAGGAACACGTAGTTTTCAGATGGATTATAGGTTAGAAATTTGGTCAGTTGCTTCATCAATAATACTGGCGTTGTGTCGGCGAATCTCTTTTTATTGTGTATTTTTTCTGTGAAGTTTTTGTAAATTACAAATACATTATATGTGCATTTATTGTATGATTGTCGTGTATTATATTTGCTTTTGTAAGGAGGGGATACTGCATGATAAACGAATGTAAAAGTACGTAGTGTAAGTTTGCCTGTATCTCTATTTAAATGTTTTAAATAAATTGCTAAGTTTAAATAAACGGAAAATAAGTTTTGTAGTACTTGATTTTTATTTAATTAGATTACGCTATATTTTTAAAGGAAAACAGCTGTAGTTTCTAGTTTTATGTATTTTCAATATAAACGAAAAGAGAGGAAGTACTCACATTATGGAAAAATTACAATTACTAGCATTTAAAAATGTTATAGAACCACTTATGAATGAGAGACTATCCTATGTTCATTTTCCTGCTGAATGGTTCGATATTATAGAGATACATTATAAAACATACGTATTAATAAACAAATTAAAGCGTCTTAATGATAGATTGTATGATATGTTTTCAGATATATTGTTTATTCGAAATAATCCATTTATTTTAACGGAAAATACACCTTGGATTGTATCGAAAGAACCTCTTAAACGAGAACAATTAGACTATATTTGCCGTAGTTGGTACGCTATTATACATGATTGGAAGCCAACTGAATTGCCTCAAGAAATAGAGTTAGAATGGGGATGGGATTTAGTTTCTAACTTGTTACCATTACATGATAAAAAATCATTTTCTAAATGGGTCCCAGCTTTAATTGCACACATCTTCTGTGAACATCCGTTACATATATCCATTCCAAATAGCTATAAGGAAGAATTATCTTTTTATCCACTCCGCTCAAAAAATATTTGTGAAGCTATGTCAGAGCCAATTAAACAAAAAGAAACTCAAGAGTATTTTTCTTACGTATATCGATTTGAAATTATAACCCGTGGAACTGAAAATATTCCATTATTAAAAGTTTCACTTGGGATTAGGCGTTTTTATCAAAAGTCTAATCGTGAAAATCTTTCTATTCTTTTAAAACGGAAAAAGGGGACGTTACTTGTCGCGATTAGAGAACCATTTACAAGTATTGAAGAGACGAATTTTGTTAAATTAAAAATTGAAAGTGGACAAATGGGTATTAGATGGGCTAGAGAGTATAGAAAATTACGAGATGTTTTCATAGTAAGGGGAGATTTAGAATTAGGTCACATCATCCGACATTCGAAGAGATATATTGAGGGAAAGGATATACGAGTACTTCTTGCATATAATGAAAATACATTTCAAGTTCAAGGTACTAAAATAAAGCTTGGCATAAGTTCAAGGGAAAAAGAAATTCTTTTTCAAGAATTCCGGCAAATTTTCCCGTGTTTTAAGTTGCTTTCAAAGTGTGAAAAATTACAAACAAATAGTAACAATCATTTATTACCTTTATATGCACCAAAAGGGTTAGAAGAGATTACATTAGAAGTATGGTCAAACGGTCTAGCGATAGAAATCGAAAGAATATTATTTGAGAGTAAAATTATAGTAGGAAAAAGGGAGGATACCTCTTATGTGTTAAATACTACTTCTCCAGTTATATTGAAAATAGTGAAACGTAGTGTTAGGGAAATTATAGAAAATCCATACAAGATGGAGTTTTGTCATAAATATAAGGAACGATGTGTTCAGAAAGTCGTTGAAGGTGTACAAGCTATAGCTGATCATGCAAATGAAACAATCTTATCTATCATTATAATGGAGAAGTGTGACGGACGTGAAAAGATTGATCCGAAACAAGTAATTCGTGAGGGATTTGCACGAACGAAGCGTATTTCAACATTTATTGAGTTATTAGCCGACAAAGGTGTAGACTGTGAACAGGTTCTCGCTGCGGTGCTTAGTTTATTAGAACAGAGAGGGTTTCTTACACAGAATTGGAATAAGATAAATCTACCAGGAATATTTGTGAGTTTGTCAATTGAAAAAATGGCCACAAATCAATTTCTTCCTGTTTTTTCAAAAATAAACGAGAAAGAAATTTTATACAAATTATATAATCGTAAGGAATGGAAAAAGATTGATCATACATTATTAAATGTAGATAATTATGACGTTTTTTTACCGCAACCTTCTCAAAGAAATGACAAAAGAACTGATTTTGATAAATTTGTGAGAGAAGAATTATTACAGATTGCAAGAGAAGCACAAGAGAAGAATGTCCCAATTTATTTTATTATCGATGCAAGTGTTGGAGAATATTGGGTGAAGGGCTTACAAAAAAATCAAATCGATTTAAACGTTTTCCCTGAACTAGAGCCTGCTCTTAAATCACTCCCTAATTTCAAGATAATTAGAATTAATAAATTACATGACATCCCGAATTATATTTTTAACCAAAAGGATTACCATAATAAGAATCATTCTGGATTGTTTTTAGATCCACAAGGAATGTATTATAGCGCGGATACAAATTTATTAAAATCTACTGCATTATTACAACAGAATATACTTGAAATCATTATTTTAGGAGCACAAAAAGAAGAGAGAGACGATATTGCTAGAATGGTGCACTATATGTGTAAAATGAGTATGAGGCTTGAAAAATCTAATCTCACTCCATATTCGATGCAAATGATAAAATTAATAAAAACTTACATTACAGATTTTGAATTGCGTGAGTACAAAGATAGTGAAGATGAATTAGATGAAGATATAATGACAGTTGAAAGTGAAAAGACAATAGTTTTTGTATAAGGGTATAATGAGTCAAATGACAAATTTCACTTATTTATAAATAGCGAGATTTGTCATTTCTTTATGTAAATGTGTCTATTTATTGTCATGTATCGCTCTGTTTTCTTGTTTACTTTTATATATGTACGGGAGTAAGATATCTTTTAGGAATATCGCTATGCAATTAAATGTAAGGATAAATGTAGAAAATCACACATTTATTTTATTGAAATGAAAACTGAAAGGAATGAGGAATTGTGAAGAAACTTGATGTACTTTTAATGGTGCTCAGCGGCCTCTTCCCAGTTGCGGGGATTATGAAACAAACCCCTCTAGAATTATCATTGTTTATCGGAGGGTTATTATTTTTCACTAGTTTTGGTAGCTATTTTGCGAAAAAGATGTATTCGCGTATATGTAGTTGGATTGCTTATGCATCTTTTACAACATTATTGTTAGTAATCTGGAATCAATACGTTACAACAAGTTCGGTAATAGCGAATGTGAAAATTGCAGCATGTGTTGCTTTGATTCCGTGTGTATTTCGATTCCGTACATATGGGCTAACAGTGGGATTACTCTCATTATGGGGAGCTTTATTATGGGATATAAAACAAATTCAGTCGCTAGCCGTTCTTGAACGAATCATGAATATAATGACGACACAACGTTTTTATCTTCTCCTATTAATAGGAGGAATGATACTTGGTGGATTACTCGCAATGGCACTACATCGTAAAGATAGTAATGAAAAACAAGAAAATACGAATCTATTTAAACAAAAAAAGAAACGTATCAAGCCGACATTTAAAATTCGTATTCCAAGATTGCCAAAATTTAAAGTGAAGAGGGTTAAATTTGGCAGGAAACCATCAAAACAAAAAGCACCAGAAACGTATGAACGAAATTATGTTGAACAAGAGCAGGTGCATCATAAGCTGCAGCCTGAGCAACACCATCATGAAGTAGAAATAGTGCAAGGACAAACGAGAATGGAACGCCGGAGAAATAGGAACGCATAAGTAGAACATACAAACCCTTAATGATGTATTGTACAAACGATAGATTATTAAGGGTTTTTTATATGTAATTTATCTGTACTTTGAACAAAAAATAGATTGCTAGCGGAGGGATAAAAATGTTTATCACCACCACCATCTCAGTATGTATTTTATTCTGTATTAGCCTTTTACACGTATACTGGGCATTTGGAGGAAAGTGGGGGACAAATGCCGTTATTCCAACTGAATCTGGAGTGAAGACGTTTACACCCCATGCTGGAATGACGTTATTGATTGCGCTTCTGTTAAGTATGGCTGCGGTACTTTTGTTATTACAAACAAATATCATTTCTATATCCGTTCCTAATGTCATTATTCAAATAGGTTATTGGATTTGTATGTCCGTTTTTGCCATGAGAGTCATAGGTGAGTTTAACTATTTTGGTATTTTCAAACGAAAAAAGGGTACGTATTTTGCTAAAATGGATACGGTTTTATATATCCCTCTTTGTGCTTTTTTATCCCTCTCATTTTTATTAGCCAATACTTAATAAAATATATAGACTACTTTGCATTATATGATACACTATAATTTACGTTATTTTAGAAACGAATAGAGGGATATATATGGTAGATAAAATCGAGAAAGTTGTTCATGATATGTATGAAGATGAAGCAAAACATTTACTGCAAAGTATTCTTATACAATTAGATTTATTGGAAGAAAACTATAGCGAGGATACAATTAAATATTTAATGAGTATCCCTAAGCAATTAACGAGTCATACGCCTAAAAAGAATATAACTGAAAGCACACACATTCATATTGCTTTTGATGATTCAACAGCAGGATGCCTAAAATATATGTTAAATCAAGAGGGCCTATCTGAAGAGAATGTTGTTTCATTTTCAGAATTCTTTTCAATTGGTCCCATCCATCAATTACATAAGAATGAAGGCTCACTAAATAGACAACAATGGTTATCTACAAACTTAACATCTTATGATTTTTATTTTGAAGAAGAATACTTGCCGAGCTTTATGGAAACTTTAGAAAAACTACATTCTATTCCTGCTGAAACTCCTATTACAATTTGGAGGGCAGATAACGCTCATGAGCATGTAGGTCTTTGTTTTGTAATTACGCAATTAAAAGATAAGAAAAATATTCGTGTTATGAATACATCTGAAACGAGTAGAGAACTATTAAACAGAGATTATGACATACGTGGCACAGGAGAATTAGCACCAGAAAGTTTAGCGGTTATCCAAAAAAGTTTTATAGAATTACCATATTTAACTAAAGAGAACAGAGTAAGTCTTGAGAATGAATGGAATAATTTATCAAATAGTACAGAGTTTTTAAGAATTTGGAAAGATAATGATGTTCATTCAGTAGAAGAAGACTATTTTGATCAATCCATTATTGATTGCGCGAAAAAAATTGGAGCGGACGAAAATTTCTATACAGCACCAAGAGTAATTGGGGAAGCGCTTGGTCATATAGAACAATTAGTTGGAGATACTTTCCTCGAATATCGCTTAAAGGAATTAATTAAACAAGAAGTTTTTGAAATGCAGGGATCTTTAAAAGAAATGCGCTTTTACAGTGTAAGGCTGAAAAATTAAGAAGTACATTAGTTTACAGAATAAAGCTTGTATTTTTGCTAGCAAAAATACAAGCTTTATTTATTTTAAGGATTTGGGCTATACATAAGCTTCCGATCGGTGTGACATCACGTATTAATGTTAAAGGTAATGAATGGAAAGAAGGTGATTTTTTTAATGTATAATCAACAAAACTATCCATATGATCAAACGATGTATTATAATCCGCAAAATTATGGATATGAGCCTGCAGGCGAAGATAGAGATGTTGAACAAGAAGATTATAGACCAGATGATGCGGAAGATGCTCCAACATCACCACCCCCCTCACAAGCTCCGTCCTTGCCATCAACATTTGCTGCTCCTGCACCAGCAGGTAATATGAAGTCATGGATGTGCAACTGTTTAGGAAGATGGGGATATTTAAGGTTACATCGTCCAGGACCTTTCGGAAGAGATTTATGGTTCTTTCCGACAGAAGTAAGAAGAAGCGGGGTATCGGGATACACTTGGCAAGGTGGTCGTCGTCGTAAAGTGAGTTATCGATATCAGCAAATAAGTAATTTTATGTGCTTTGCTTAAAAGGAAGTAAGAGAGCAGAATCTTTCTGCTCTCTTACTTTTTATTTTTCAATATGTAAAGTAAAATTTGTATTAAAAATTTGTAATTTCCTCATTTTTATCAACGTATAATTCATATGTTGGATTGGTTTCTATAAACAATTGAGAGTGAGGGAATGCAATGTCTATAAAAAACAAGGTTGGTCGAAAAATAGAAGATGGTATGGATTTAGCTTCTGCCGAATTTAAAGAAGATGCTTATGAAATTTATAAAGAATCAAGAAAAGCGCAACCTATTTTATTTGTTTATAAAGGGGAACTCGGTACAGAATGGCTCATTACAAGATATGAAGATGCCCTGCCACTTTTAAAAGATAATCGTTTAAAAAAGGATCCAGTAAATGTATTTTCTCAAGACAATATGCAATTATTTCTTTCTGTAGAAAATAGTGATCATTTAACAACTCATATGTTAAATTCAGATCCACCTAATCATGGTCGGTTACGATCACTTGTCCAAAAAGCATTTACACCAAAGATGATTTCACAGTTAGAGGGAAGAATTCAGCGCATTGCCGATACTTTATTAGATAATGTCCAGCAGAAAGGCTCTCTAAATCTTGTGAATGATTATGCGTTCCCTCTACCAATTAATGTGATTAGTGAAATGCTTGGTATTCCAAAGGAAGATCAAGAGAAATTTAGAATTTGGTCTCATGCGGTAATTGATTCACCTGAGACGCCAGAAGAAATAAAGGCTACGGAAATGAAGTTATCTGAATTCATTACATATCTACAGTATTTAGTCGATGTAAAACGAAAAGAATCGAAAGATGATTTAGTCAGTGCTTTAATACAAGCAGAAAGTGAAGGACATAAACTTAGTGCACGAGAGCTGTATTCAATGATTATGTTACTTATTGTAGCCGGACATGAAACGACTGTGAATTTAATTGCAAATACAGTATTAGCGCTACTTGAACATCCAGATCAACTACAATTGTTAAAAGAAAAGCCAAACCTAATTGATTCAGCAATTGAGGAAGGGTTACGTTATTACTCTCCAGTCGAAGTGACAACAGCAAGATGGGCAGCTGAACCTTTTGAAATTCACGATCAAAAGATTCAAAAAGGAGATATGGTTATTATTTCACTCGCTTCTGCGAACAGAGATGAGAATGTTTTTGAGAATCCGGAAGAATTTAATATTACGAGAGAAAATAACCGCCATATTGCCTTTGGACATGGCAGTCATTTCTGTTTAGGAGCGCCACTTGCTAGGTTAGAAGCAAAGATTGCAATTTCTACTTTGTTAAAGCGTATGCCTACACTTCAAATAAAAGGTGGTCGTGAAAAAATTAAATGGCAAGGTAATTATTTAATGCGTTCTTTAGAGGAATTACCATTAACCTTCTAGAATAGTTATTTGGAGACATGCATACATTGAAAATGACTGACATAGAGTATGTATGTGCGATTTAAATTTGAAACGGAAGGGTGAAAACATCCCAATGATCAACTAATTCTATTTTTAAGAGATCTTCGTTAAAAAAACGAAATATTCTTCTGAATAGGATTAGTATGTACATTTTTATATAAAAGGGATGTATTTCGCGTTGCGAATATATAGTCTTTTCATATAGTTTGTGCTGCCTCCTGTTCAGAATGTGGAATAGGGGGATTTTTATGTCAACAAATGTAGAAATGAAACAAAATAGTGGTGTATCACAAGTATTAAAAAATCGATTTGTGCAAGGAATTCTTGCGTCAGCACTATTTTTACAAATCGGAATATGGGTACGGAATTTTGCAGTGTTACTTTATGTGATGGAAATGACAAAAGGTGATGCATTTGCTATTTCAATGATTTCCGTTGCTGAATTTGCGCCAATCTTTATTTTTTCATTTATTGGTGGGACTTTTGCAGATAGGTGGAAACCGAAGAGGACGATGATATGGTGTGAAACTTTAAGTGCTTTATCAGTGTTTGTGGTATTAATTACTCTTATGTTTGGTACGTGGAAAGTAGTGTTTTTTGTGACTCTCATTTCGGCTATTCTTTCACAGTTTTCACAACCATCTGGAATGAAATTATTTAAACAACATTTATCAACAGAGCAAATTCAGTTAGCGATGTCAATATATCAAACGATTTTTGCAATATTTATGGTACTAGGACCAATCCTTGGTACATTTGTATTTCAAAGCTTCGGCATTTATATTTCTATTATTGCAACTGGCATTTTCTTTTTACTTGCAGCGATCGTATTATTATTCCTTCCAAAGGATATTGAGAACGAAGTAGAAAAGAAAGAAATTAGTTTATTCCAAGAAATGATAGATGGAATTAAATATGTGAAGGCGAAAAAGGCGTTAACATTACTAGGACTTTGTTTTATGGCAGCGGGACTCGGGATAGGTTTGATTCAACCACTTGGAATCTTTATCGTGACAGAACAATTAGAATTATCGAAGGAAAGCTTACAGTGGTTGTTAACTGTAAATGGTGCAGGTATGATTGTCGGCGGAGCGTTAGCAATGGTATTCGCAAAAAATGTTGCACCGCAAAAGATGCTAATTGTAGGGATGCTTGGTCAGGCTATCGGTATTGGTGTTATAGGCCTCTCTACAAATTTATGGATGACACTTATTGCTCAATTTTTTAGTGGTTTAGCGCTTCCTTGTATTCAAATTGGAATTAATACGCTTATTATTCAAAACAGTGACACGGATTTTATTGGTCGAGTAAATGGGATTTTAAGTCCATTATTTACAGGTTCTATGGTAGTAACAATGAGTATATCAGGTTCACTGAAAGAATTGTTTTCACTTAGCACGATGTATGAAGGAACAGCTTTACTATTTATTATCGGATTATTATTTATTTTGCCGATATATAATTTGAAGCCCATCATAGCAGTTGAAAATGAAATAAAGAACGAAAGTGGTGCTATTCAACAGGAATCCTAGCCTAAATATGAAATATCCAATTTAAGGGGATAGCAGTGTCCATTTCAGAAAAAATACAACACAAAGAGTATCATACCTCCCCAAATTGTTAATGATAAAAGAACAAGGAGGTGTGATACTATGGCACAAGATGTTTTATGTGAAGTAAACAACTGTAAATTCTGGGGTAACGGAAATAAATGTAATGCGGATGCTATTTATGTAGTAAGTCATAAAGGTAACCACGCATCTACAACAGAAGAAACGGATTGCAAAACTTTCGTACCGGAAGTATAAATTACTAAGGGGTAACCATATGGTGGTTGCCCTTTTATTAATTATAGTATTGATAATAAATCTCATTTTCATTCAGTCTTTTTAACTTTTCTTGTCATTATTTATATTTTTTTCATGAGATTTATGATCCAATTTAGTTCATGTTCAATACGTGATTTACTAAACTCAATAACTTCTGTAATAAAAGATGAGACACCTTCGAGTGATTGGATAGCGATAAGTTGTTTTTGAAGCATGTCTTGGCGTATCGTTAAAATTTCTTTTCTAGCTTCGTAATCAAGTTTTTCGAATAACGCGACACGTACAAGAAATTCAGTATTGTTGGTTGCGATCTTTTCAGGGAAATCTCTCAGCATCTCATAAAATATTTCTTCTCCTGTGCCTGTTATTTCATATATATTTCTGTTAGGTTTTCCGACTTGTTGATGAATCTTTTTCGTTATAGCCCCCATATCTTCAAAGCGCCGAAGGGCAGGATAAAGCATGTTATGGTTTAATTCAAAATTTTCTCCTAGACGATTTTGGATATTTTTCTTAATTTCGTAGCCGTGTTTTGGTCCCGTCGTTAATTCAGCAAGTAATAAAATATCAACATACATATAAATCCCCCTCTAATATTTTCTCAAGTTTTGTTTTGAACATATATGTTAAAATAACATATGTTAGTCTATACATCTTTGTAAAGCCGACCTACTACTTTTATTGTAAAAGAAAAGGGAGGAAAGAACTATGGATTCACCGGAAAATGTGATTTTAGTTCACGAAATTTCAAAGTTAAAAAAGAAAGAAGAGTTATGGAATCCGTATGTGTGGTATGAGCATATGAGAGAGAATCACCCTGTTTATTATGACCAAGAACAAGATGTATGGAATGTTTTTTTATATGATGATGTAAACCGTGTCTTATCAGATTATCACTTATTCTCAAGTAGAAGAGAGCGTAGACAATTTTCAGTTCCCCCTTTAGAAACAAGGGTGAATTTAAATTCTTCAGATCCACCAGAGCATCGTAACGTACGTTCCATTGTTTCTAAAGCTTTTACTCCAAGAAGCTTACAGCAATGGAAACCTCGAATACAAGCGATTGCAAATGAACTTGTACAACATATGGAAAATTGTAGTGAAGTTGATATTGTAGAACAGTTTGCTGCCCCTTTACCTGTAACCGTTATATCTGATTTATTAGGAGTCCCGACAACTGATCGAAAACAAATTAAAGATTGGTCTGATATTTTATTTATGCCATATAACAAAGAAAAATTTAACGATTTGGATAAGAAAAAAGGAGTCGCTTTAAATGAATTTAAAGCGTATCTTCTGCCAATCGTTCAAGAAAAACGGTACAACTTAACAGATGATATCATTTCCGATTTAATTCGAGCTGAGTATGAAGGGGAAAGGTTATCCGATGAAGAAATCGTGACTTTTTCATTAGGATTGTTAGCTGCTGGAAATGAAACAACGACAAATTTAATTATTAATAGTTTTTATTGTTTCTTAGTCGATGCACCAGGAACGTATGAAGAGCTAAGAGAACAGCCAGAGTTAATACCAAAAGCGATAGAAGAAGTATTACGTTATCGCTTTCCAGTTACATTAGCCCGGAGGATTACAGAAGATACAAACATATTTGGAACTGAAATGAAAAAAAATCAAATGATTGTTACGTGGGTAAGTGCAGCGAATTTGGATGAGGCGAAGTTCTCACAAGCTTCTACATTTAATTTGCATCGCATGGGGAATGAAAAGCATTTAACATTTGGAAAAGGTCCACATTTTTGTTTAGGAGCACCACTTGCACGTTTAGAAGCTGAAATAGCGTTAACTACATTTATAAAGAAATTTAAAAAAATCGAAATGCCCCCAGTTTTTCAATTAGAAAATTGTATACTGGAAAATGAGCAAACATTAAAGCATTTACCAATCCTTTTGAAAAAATAAATAAAATGGTTAAACAAGGTGCTATATTTTACACCTTGTTTTTTGTTTCTCAATTGTAAGTGTTCTTGTTCTTTCATACGATGGAAGTGTATGGAAGATAGAGTGGAGGAGGATGTATATGTTAACATGCAACGGAAGTGAAACCTTTCAAAAGTTTATAAAAAATGTAACAACGATAATGGATAGTAAGTTATATGAAGAACAAATCGTTTGTAGTATTGAAAAGCTGTTGGAAGAGCTTTTAGAGAAAAAGACATGGCTCCCGTTAGAAAAACAAGCAGCAAACACTTCTCAATATGCACGCCACTTATTGTATCAAGATCCATTAGGACGCTTTGAAGTGCTCGCCCTCGTTTGGAACGATGGACAGGCAACACCTTTGCATGATCACGATGGTACGTGGGGAGTAGAAGGTGTCTTCTCAGGAAGAATACGAGTACAAAATTTTTTACAAACAAAACACTTAGGAAATTCTCTTGTTCATTTAAAACATACAAATAATCTTTATTTAGGAGAAGGAGAAACAGATAAAGTAATTCCTCCGGCAGATTGTCATATCCTTGAAATAGAAAGAAATGAAGGCGTTGTCACGATTCATGTTTACGGGAAGAAATTAGAAAAATTTAAAGTTTTTATACCGACTGAAGAAAATAACGTATATATGTATGAGACGAAGTACATTAACTATAGTTCATTATAAACACTTTTAAGTATATTTTTAGTACTAATCATATTTAATATGGAAAATAGACAGAATAAAAACGGGAAATGAATATATAGTTTTTTATATGTAAATAGATAAAACAAGCGCTATTTTTTGAAGAGAAAGTGAAAAAGATAGCGCTATTATATGTCATGCGCATTTTTTTCGAAATATTTCTTGACCTGAAACGCTTTTCATAAATTATAACTAAGAGGTGCTTCACGAGTTAAATATGAGAACGATACCTTTTAGTATATATATTTTCTCGTGTATTTTTGGAAAGTGGTGAAGAAACAATGAAATTAATCGCAATTGATTTAGATGGAACTCTTCTTTCAGGGAATAAAGTGATTAGTAAAGAGAATGCAGAAGCAATTCGAAAGTGCCAAGAAGCTGGGCATATAGTAGCGATTTGTACGGGGCGTTCTATCGTTGATATTGAGCGACTTTTATTAGAAGTAAATTTAGAATGTCCAATTATTGCAGAGAATGGTGCGCTTATTTATAAAGATCAACAAATGATGAAGAGATATCCGATTCAAAATATGCAAGCGCTTGAGATTGTAGAATATCTTGAAGAGAACGGTTTGTATTATCAACTTTATACAGATAAAGGCGTATATGTTCCCGATTATGGAGTGGAAAGTGTGCGTAGTGAAATTGAGAATGTGAAGAAGTCGAAGGCGAATGTTGATTTACAAGAGCTAGAAACGATCGCGGCATTATATCTTGAGCATACAGCATTTCATAGCGCAGCAAGTTGTAAACCAATTGTAGAAACAGATTTACATGTGCATAAACTTTTACCATTCTCTTATGATATAGAGAAATTAAAAAAATTAAAAGAAAAATTTCAGTATAATACAGATTTAGCAATTACATCTTCATATTGGCATAACTTAGAGATTAACCATCGGGATGCTCAAAAAGGGAATGGCCTATATACTTTATCAGAGCATCTTAACATTCCATTCGAAAATACTGTAGCGATTGGCGATGGGTTAAATGATGTTTCAATGATGGAAAAAGCAAATATGTCGATTGCAATGGGAAATGCAGTAGATAAAATAAAAGAAATGTGCCAGTATGAGACGTTATCAAACGAAGAACATGGTGTTGCCCATGCTTTATATACGTATATTATGGTATAAAAAATAAAAAAGAATCCAAATTGGATTCTTTTTTACTTTTTATTAGGGGTAAGGTATTCTATGAGATTCATAGAAGCCTTATTACATTTAATTTTATAGAATATATTGGAATAAATGTTTATATTTTTCATATTCTTTGTGAATATTTCGTGAATTTTAAAATTTACAACTCATTGAACTTCTTGTGTTATGCATGATTTTATCTGATTTTTAATTAAAAAATGAAATTTGTTTGAATAATTATGCTTCCACTATATACCCGTATGGACATTATCCGTATAATGGAGAAGTATGAATTTTAAACTGGTATTAAATTTACATATAGAGGTGAAAAAAGAATGAATGCTCGGCTAATGGAACTCATTGATGTGAATACAATAGAAACCATGGCAGAACAATTTTATAAATTGACAAATATATCACATCAACTTCTTGATGCTGAAAAAGAATGCATGTTTTCATTCGGGATGAATCAAGAAAAAAATAGTAAACTTCCAAAGATTGAAGTTCCTCTTTTCTTAAATGATCAATATTTTGGTTCTTTTATTGCACGGCCTAGGAAAGAGGAAATCTTCAACTGTCAAAAATACTTCGAAATGCTTTCAAACCTTATTGTAGATACGGCTATAGATAAACTTCAAAATAAAAATAAACATTTACTTTCTCAAAAAGAAGAAGAATTACATATGATTTTACAAAATATGCCTGTAATGGTGGATGCTTTAGATTATAATGGGGATTTTGTTTTGTGGAATCGTGAATGTGAAATTGTAACAGGGTACAAGGCAAAAGAAATTATCGGAAATCCGAAGGCGCTTCAATTATTATATCCTGACGATACATATCGTCACCAAATACAAGAGAAATTTTCAATGCGTGGAAAGAACTTTAGAGATTGGGAAATGAATTTAACATGTAAAAATGGCGAGAAAAAAACGATTATGTGGTCAAATATATCAGAACAGTTTCCTGTATCGGGGTTTAGCTATTGGGCTGTCGGTGTTGATATTACACATTTAAAAACAATAGAAGAACAATTAAAGCAACGAACTTCAGAATTAGAACTTATTTTTAAAGCTTTACCTGATTTATGTTTTTTAACAGAAGATGATGGAACAATTATAGACTACAAAGCCGGATCTCCCGCAAAATTTTATGTGCCTGCAGAATCTTTCATGGGGAAAAAGTTTTATGAGGTGTTACCTTCACCAGTAGCGCAGCAATTTCGCGAAGCAATTCATCAAATGAGGCAAAAAGATTCGAATGTAATCGTAGAATATCCGCTTAAAATTAAAGGCAGTATTAGTTTCTTTGAAGCAAGGTGCTTGCCATTGTTACAAGATAAAATTATGATAATTGTTCGTGATATTACAGAACGGAAAAAGACAGAAGAATTACTAAATAAATCGGATACACTTGCAGCAATTGGACAATTAGCAGCTGGAGTAGCTCATGAAGTTAGAAATCCTTTAACAGTAATAAAAGGGTTTATTCAGTTGTTTCAAATCAATCAAGAAAATCAAGAAAAATATTTTGACCTAATGCTTTCAGAGATTGAAAGAATCGAAGCAATTCTTCATGAATTTTTATCGATTGCCAAAACGGATGATATTCCTACTGAAAAGAAAAATCTTTATCTTATATTTAAAAATGTCGTCTCATTACTAAATACGAAAGCAATTATGACGAATATCCAAATTGAATTGCTTGCAGATTCAAAAGAGATAATAATTGAATGCTGTGAAAATCAGTTAAAACAAGTATTTATTAATATTTTGCAAAATTCAATAGAAGCGATGCCAAATGGCGGGAAAATTTCAATTCATATTAAAGAAACAGAGGGCGAAGGGATTATTATAGACGTAGTAGATGAAGGAATAGGGATTCCGGAAGAAAGAATTAAAAGACTGGGGGAACCTTTTTATAGCACAAAAGAAAAAGGGACTGGCATAGGATTAATGTTAAGCTATAAAATTGTTGAGAGCCATCAAGGCCGGATTGGTATTATGAGTGAAGTTGGTGTTGGGACTTCTGTAACAATTCATTTACCAAAATTTCAGAGTGAACAAATTGCTTCTAAAAATGAGGATAGATTTGTAACGATTCGCTCGATAGCTAGTTCATAGTGACTTTCTCATTTAGACTGTATGTATAAGGAACTTGTTTATAGATAAGGGCTTAGTTTAAAGACTAGGTCCTTTTTCTATTTGACAAAAGTTTTTACCTTTTTTTGTATAAACTTTACCTTTTCTTTACCTTTGCTTAAATTTCTATTAAGTTTTAAACACTATATTTATATTTGTGCAATGTAGCCTACGTTAGAGTCGAAAAGTGTTTAGGGGTTGATTGGGGTACACTGAAGGTACTTTACCTTTTTAGGTCGATGATAATAGGTCATTGTATGGTGTAATTTATTGTGATGTAAGGAGGAGATTATGACAAGGTGAAAAAGCAAAAAAAGAAGAGTAATAGAGCAGTTCCAATCAGGTTAAATATTTTATTTTTCTGTGTGTTTTTATTGTTTTCGGCCATTATAGTGCAGCTTGGAAAAGTACAAATTGTTGATGGGGAAACTTATAAAAATGAAGTAGAGAAAAAAGAAAATGCAACGGTTAGTCTTTCAGTACCGAGAGGGAAAATTTTTGATCGTGAAGGTAAACCAGTTGTAGATAATAAATCTTTACGTACTATTACATATACGAAGGTGAAAGGGATAAAGTCAGAAGACATGTTAAAAATTGCAAGGCAACTTGCAGAAATAATTGAGATGCCGCAAGAGGATATAGATAAGCTAACTGAAACAGATAAAAAGGATTTTTGGATGCAATTGAATCCGGAAATTGCAAAAGAGTTAGTCTCTAAACAAGAAATAGAAAAGTTTAGAGAAAAAGATATTACGGGGAAAGAACTAGATAAAAAAACGGAAGAGTTAAAGCGAAAACGTGTGACGGATAAAAACCTTCAAGAATTAACATCACAAGATTTAGAAGTGTTAGCTATTAAAAGTAAAATGACTTCAGGTTACCAAATGGCCCCTCAAATTATAAAAAAAGATGTAACTGAAAAAGAATATACTGTTATAAGTGAGAATCTTGCTAATCTTCCAGGTGTAGATGCATCGGTTGATTGGGAACGTTTTTATGCAAATGACGGCTTATTCCGTTCTGTTCTCGGAAGTGTCACAAGTGCTGATGAAGGATTACCACGTGAACGTTTAGATTATTATTTAGTACGTAATTATAATCGAAATGATCGCGTTGGGAAAAGTTATATCGAACAGCAATATGAAGATGTGCTTCATGGTACAAAGAAAGAAGTAAGAAACCTTGCTGATAAAGAAGGAAATACAATTAAGACAGAAACGGTTTCTGAAGGGAAAAGTGGAAAGAATTTAACTTTGACCATAGATATGGAATTACAGAAAAAAGTAGAGGAAATTATTGAAAAAAACTTAAAAGCATATAAAGGTTCAGAGCCTCTTTTAGATCGTGCCTTCGTCGTTATGATGA
This sequence comes from Bacillus clarus, assembly GCF_000746925.1. Lineage (GTDB taxonomy): Bacteria > Bacillota > Bacilli > Bacillales > Bacillaceae_G > Bacillus_A > Bacillus_A clarus. The sequence goes on along the minus strand of NZ_JMQC01000008.1, from coordinate 4,815,334 downwards.
ATCCGAAAAATGGCCAAGTTTTATCGATGGCAGGAAAAAAATTAGTTGAAAAAGATGGGAAGACGGAAGTGGAGGATTATGCTTTAGGAACAATGACCAGTTCGTATGAGCTAGGATCTACTGTAAAAGGTGCGACATTATTAACAGGATACCAGACAGAGGCTATAACACCAGGCACATACTTTTATGATGCACCTATGAAATTTAAAGGAACTAGAGAAAAGAAATCTTGGCAGTCATTTGGAAATATTGACGACTTAAGAGCTTTACAAGTTTCTTCTAACGTATATATGTTTAATACAGCATTAAAACTCGCAGGAGTGGATTATGTAAGAAATAGTTCACTAGATATTAAGCAAGAGTACTTTGATAAAATGCGATATTATTTCAGGCAATTTGGTTTAGGTGTTCCGACAGGAATTGATTTACCGAATGAAACAGCTGGACAAATTGGTAGAAAAGATAATCAACCAGGTTTCTTATTAGATTTTTCGATTGGACAGTATGATACATATACGCCACTTCAGCTTGCACAATATGTTTCGACAATTGCAAATGGTGGGTATCGTATGAAACCACAAATTATTCAAGAGATTAGAGAGCAGACTACACAAAAAGACGAAATTGGTAAAGTGGTGCAATCGATAGAACCTGTCATATTAAATAAAATAGACATGAAAGAAGAGTATATTAATAGGGTAAAAGAAGGTTTTAGAAGGGTATTCCAAGAGGGCGATGGAACAGGGGTGAAAACGTTCCAAAAGGCACCGTATAAACCAGCTGGCAAAACAGGAACAGCACAGACTGTATATGGTGGAGATAATAACATAGGAAGAAATGCTAAAGGTGAACGTATAGAGTGTTATAATTTAACCTTAGCAGGATATGCACCATATGATAATCCGGAAGTAGCATTTTCTGTTGTAGTTCCATGGGTTCACAATGATAAGGTTGGAATTAACTCTGCAATCGGAAAAGATATTTTAGATGAATACTTTAATTTAAAAAAACAACGAGTAACTGGTGAATCTGAAAAAGAAAGTCAATCAAAAGAAAACGAATAAACATATAAATGCCTCTAGGAATTATATTTTCTAGAGGTGTTTTTAATAAATGGATTCACTAGAAATGAGGTATGAATGAAACAGTATATACGTAAACATTGGGGAAAGTTAAGTAGCTTTGCTTTAACTATAGTATCGATTGGTTTATTAAGTAAATCTTTCATATTTTGTATGGTGGAAGGGATATCGATGCAACCAACTTTAAATGAGAAGGATCGGATATTAGTTAATAAGGCTAGCGCATATCTTTCTTCTTTTCATCGGAGGGAAGTAATCATTATTAAAAAAGTAAATGAGCCTACATATTATGTGAAAAGGATTATTGGCTTGCCTGGTGATAAAATCAAACTGGAAAATGATACAGTTTATGTAAACGGGGAAAAACAAGATGAATCATACATACAGCTAGATTTATTACAGAAGGAGAATCGTTTTTCAAACTTTACAGAAATAAAAATTCCACCGAACAAGTTGTTCGTATTAGGAGACAACCGTAATCATAGTAAAGATAGTAGAAATTCACTTGGATTTATCGATAAATCGAATATTATAGGGAAAGTAGAAATAGTATATTACCCTTTTAAGCAAGTAAAGCGTATAAGATAATCTAGATTTTTAACCATAAAATATAGATTATGTCGGAAGAATTCTATTATTTAAACACCTTTTTAGAAGAAATGCATATATTGATAGCATAGGACGAGTCAAATGGCTTTATCCTAACTCAACACTCCTTATCACGGCTGGGCATCTACTTTTGTAGATGCCTTTTTTGTACTTTAGGTTGATAAATCATTTATCAGCCTAAAGTATTAAGGACATTAGGTCTTTTGGAGGAAAATTGACTATAGAAATAACACTAAACTAAGGAAAAGAAAATGAAATTAAAGGAGTGAAGGATGGATGTTGAATATTTTAATGGTTAATTTTCCGGCAGAGGGACATGTGAATCCAACCTTGAGTATTGTAAAAGCATTTACTGAACGAGGAGATGAAGTACATTATATTACTACTGAAAGTTTTAAGGAAAGGCTTGAAGGAGTAGGTGCTACTGTTCATATTCATCCTGATTTATTAAAAGAAATCTCGATTGATACAGATACCTCATCTGGGTTGAATGCTTTTTTTAATGTTCATATCCAAACTTCATTATATATATTAGAAATTACAAAGCGGATATCAAAAAGCATAAATTTTGATTTCGTATTTTATGATATATTTGGTGCTGGAGAATTAGTAAAGGAATATTTAAAAGTTCCAGGTGTAGTTTCATCACCTATATTTTTAATTCCAGATGAACTTTTAAAAATTATGCCTTTTAGTCCAGATACAGAAGTGCCATTTTATCCGGATGAACCTGCTGAAATATTACTTAATCAAATGGAGGAAAGATTTGGAGTTTCACCAAAAAGTAATCTTCAATTTATGAATAATACGGGTGATATATGTATTGTGTATACAAGTCGTTATTTCCAGGCTAATGGTAACTCATTCGGGGAAAATAATCTTTTTATTGGGCCGAGTTTTCTAAAAAGGAAAACAAGTGGAGATTTTCCAATTGATATGTTAAAGGATACAAAGGTTATTTACATTTCTATGGGAACGCTTCTGGATCAAGTTGAACAATTTTTTAATACTTGTATTGATGCTTTCTCAAATTTTGAAGGCATAGTTGTTATTGCAGTAGGAGACAGGACAGACATTTCTAAAATTAAGCCAGCACCAGATAACTTCATAATAGCTCCTTATGTACCTCAACTAGATGTACTAAATGAAGCAGATGTTTTTATTACACATGGTGGAATGAACAGTGTACACGATGCAATCCATTATAATGTTCCATTTGTTGTAATACCTCATGATAAAGATCAGCCAATGATAGCACAAAGGTTAACTGAGCTTGAAGCAGCCTATAGATTGTTAAAAGGGGATGTTAATGTACAGTCTTTAAAAGAAGCAGTACATGAAGTTCTTTCAAATGTAAAATATAAAGAAGGTATACGAAAAATTAATGATAGCTTTTTAGATTGTGGTGGTCCAGAAAAAGCGATTGATGCCATTTATTCACTGTTGAATAAATAGTTCAGATAAATACGTTATAAAAGCATAGAGGGGTTACCCTTTATGCTTTTATTTCATAGAATCTATTTGGACTGTTATTAGCCAGCAAATTGCACTGCAGTTTTCGCGTGTAAATAAACAGTGTCGAATACTGGAATAGATACATCACTTTGAGAAATAAGTAAAGGAATTTCCGTACAGCCCAATAATATTCCTTCGGCTCCTTTTTCAATCAATTGATTTGTAATTTGTAATATCTTTTCTTTTGATTCTTGTGAAATAATTCCTCTACTTAATTCATTTAAAATAACGTGATGAATAAATGCTCGATCTTCATCATTCGGAATAATCGTTTCAATATTGTAATTTGTTAATCGAGATTTATAAAAATCTTGTTCCATCGTTTGTTTCGTGCCCAAAAGTCCAATGCGCTTAATATTATGTTCTACAATTTTTTCAGCACTTACATCTCCAATATGAAGAAGGGGAATAGATATCGCGCTTTCTACTTCCTCAGCAAATTGGTGTACCGTATTTGAACACATTAGTATACAATCAGCTCCGGAGTTTTCTACTTTTTTTGCTACTGTAACTAATTCATTTTTTACTTCTTCATATTGCTGGTTTTGTAATAATGTCGTTACTTTACCAAAGTCCATACTATATAAAACAAGTTTTGCGTTTTGATTATATTGGGAGAGAGTAAGTGTATTAATATGTTTATAGTATAGTGATGTTGATTCCCAACTTAATCCTCCGATTAATCCAATTACTTTCATCATGCATTCCTCCCATACCGATTTTCAATCCATTATTCCATAATTCCGATAAGAATACAATGGTTTAAATGAACTATTTATCGAAAAATAAAAACAGTTAGAAAAGTGTTGAAATTAATTATCTTTAGTGCCATAATACGCATTACAAATGAATACTTATCCAGAGAGGTGGAGGGAACGGCCCTATGAAACCTCAGCAACCCCTATGTAATGAAAATAGGAAGGTGCTAATTCCACAAGAGGTATTATTGCCTTTTGAAAGATAAGGGGATCCAGTAAGTGAAAGAAAATGACCTCTTATTTAAGAGGTCATTTTTTATTAGGGAGAAAAAAAGGGGGGGAGATGCATAATTCATTTGTAGATTAAATATAGAGTAAATAAAGTTGAATTGAATGAAAAGGGGATGTTTATATGAATAAATTAACTACAAAGTTAGTCGTAGCAATTGGAATTGGAGCAGCTTTATATGGAGTCTTAGGGCTTTGGGGATTTTCCATTGCGCCAAATACATTTATTAAACCTGCATTAGCAATATTAACTATTTTTGGTGCATTATTTGGTCCAGTAGCAGGATTATTAATTGGACTCATCGGCCATACAGTTACAGATACGATTGCTGGATGGGGCATTTGGTGGGGCTGGGTTATTAGTTCAGGTATTATTGGTTTTGCAATGGGTCTCGTACAAAAAAGAACAGGTTTTAGCGTGAAAAGCGGAACATATAATAGCCGTGATATTTCCTATTTTACAATATCTGGTTTAGTCGGAATTGTTATTGCTATTATATTTGCTGGAGCTTTCGATATTGTTGTGATGGGAGAGCCATTTGACAAAATTGTGATACAAGTACTAGGGGCAACTATTGCTGATGTTATCGTATTTTTGGTTCTTGGTTTATCGATTACAATTGGACTCACGAAGTCGAATAAGAAGCATACACATTTGAAAATTGAAAAGTAGGGATATGAACATGCAACCAATTATTTCTTTTAAGCAATTTACCTTTCAATACGGGCATGCTGCACAGCCTACTTTAAAAAATATTACGTTTCATATTTATCCAGGAGAAAAGGTGCTAATCGCTGGACGAAGTGGTTCAGGAAAGTCAACAGTGGCCCATTGTATCAATGGGCTCATCCCATTTTCTTATGAAGGAATTAGTACTGGGGAAATTTTAATATGTGGAAAGGATCCAAGGGGAGGAAGTATTTTTGAGCAAAGTAAGCATGTAGGAACAATTTTACAAGATCAAGATTCTCAGTTTATCGGTCTCACCGTAGGAGAAGATGTCGCTTTTTCGTTAGAAAATGAATGTGTTGATCAAGAAAATATGAAAAAGCTTGTTACTGATTCTTTAAAAAAGGTACAGATGCAAGAGTTTCATGCACAAAATCCTTATGAATTATCTGGAGGGCAAAAGCAAACGGTTTCTCTTGCTGGATTATTAACAACCAGTGCCAATATATTACTGTTTGATGAACCGTTAGCTAACTTAGATCCTACAAGTAGTTTGAAAACAGTAGAGCTTATTAAAGATATACACAAGCAAGATAAGAAAACAATCATAATTATTGAACATCGAATAGAGGAGATTTTAAAACTGGATCTAGATAAAATTATATTAATAGAAGAAGGAGAAATTGTAGCGATTGGCCCACCACATAAGATTTTGCAGTCTAATATATTATCAAGCATAGGATTAAGGGAGCCGATCTATTTAGAAGTACTAAAAAATATAAATTATAAAACTGAAAATAGTGAAGTATATCCTATTGAGAAACTTCAAAATGAAAAACTGTATACAGTAGTAAAAGATTGGATGGATAAAGAACCTTTAGTAAAGAGAAAGGTTCAAAGAGAAATCTTATGTCAAATTGAAGGTCTTTCATTTTCATATTCTAATCAACTGATGGCGTTAGAAAATATAAACCTTTCTATTAATAAAGGCGAAATATTAGCGTTATTAGGTCATAATGGGGCTGGGAAGTCGACTCTCACTCATAGCCTCATAGGAATAAATAAAATAAAGAATGGAAAGATTGTATTTGCTGGAGAAAATATAAACTCTTGGTCAATCCGTAAGCGTGGAGAAGTTATTTCTTATGTTATGCAAAATCCGAATCACATGATTACACAACATACCGTTTTAGAAGAGGTTTCATTTTCATTACAATTGAAAAAGGTTTCTAAAGAAAAAATTAAGAAAAGAGCAGAAGAGGCATTACGGATTTGCGGCTTATATCCGTTTCGAAATTGGCCCATTCAAGCATTAAGTTATGGACAAAAAAAGAGACTTACTATCGCATCTGTTTTAACTACAAAACCGAAGCTTATCATATTAGATGAACCGACTGCAGGACAAGATTACTATCATTATAAACAATTTATGTCGTGTATAAGAAGGTTGGCTGAAAAGCATATAGCGTTTATTTTTATTACACATGATATGAATTTAGCTTTAGAATATGCAGATCGAGCGGTTGTTCTTCATAAAGGAAAAATAATTGCGGACGATTTTGTTTCGGTCGTATTGGCAAATCCATTAACTTTACAGACAGCAAATTTACAAGAAAGTTCTTTAACAAAGTTGGCTAAATTAAGTGGGGTTTCATCCCCAGAAACTTTTATACAGCTTTACTTAGAAGCGAATAGGAGGGGGGATTATGCATAATACATATTTCCATCACATGGATGGTGCAATAAAACTATTTTTATTTATAATCTGTATGACTCTAACTTTTTTATTTTTTGATTTTCGTATATTGTTAATTTTATTCTTTATCGGATGTATCGGATTAGTCATCGCAAAAATTCATGTGCGTAAAATCGTAATGATTTTCAGTGTTATATTTACATTTAGTTTACTTAATTCAGTTATGATTCTATTAATTACTCCTACTCACGGTTCAGAATTAACGGGAACAAATACACCGTTTTTACATATCGGTTATGCAACAGTTACATTTGAAACACTATTTTATGCAGTTACACTCTCTTTAAAGTATTTTACATTATTGCCGTTTACACTTCTCTTTATTTATACAACGCATCCAAGTGAATTTGCGAGCAGTTTAAGTAAAATTGGTATACCTTATAAAATTACATATGCTATCAATATTGCACTTCGCTACATACCTACTATTCAATCGGAATATGAGATAATTAAGCATGCTCAAGAAGCACGAGGAATACCTTTTGAAAAAGGGGAAGCGAGTTTGTGGGTACGTATGAAAAACCGTGTAGTAATCTTTTGGCCACTGATTATTTATTCTTTAGAGAGAATTGATACGGTTTCAAATGCTATGGATTTAAGGGGCTTTGGAAAAAAAGAGAAACGTACATGGTATTATGAAAAGAAAGCGAAAAATGAGGATTATATCGCTCTAATAGCCGGTAGTGCTATTTTGTTTGTTGCAGTTTATTTGAAAATGAATGTATTCAAAGGATTTTGGTATCCGTTTTAAAATACAGTAATTTAGGACACTTAATCGAGTGTCTTTTTAAATTTTCATGTAGACACGCTCAAAAAAGACATATAAACATACTGTATAATACGAACCTGTTAAAATAATCAACTACCTATTAGTTTTCAAACCAAAAGGAGGAGAAAATATGAGTTTCGGTGGTTCTTGTGGTTTTGGTGGAGGTTTCGCTTTATTAGTTGTATTATTTATCTTATTGATCATTGTTGGATGCAGCTGCTGGGGCGGAGGGTATTAATTAATAGATGATTTTCACAAAATACGTAAAATTCAAAAACATGACAGATACTTTTTAGTATCAACACGAAAGAAAAAAAGGAGCTTTTATGCTCCTTTTTGTTGTGAAAATGTAATGGTTAAAGTTGTTCCTTTATTAAGTGCACTATGGATTTTTAAAGTACCTTGCATTGTTTCGATAATCTTTACTGCAACCATCGTACCTAATCCTGTGCCTTTCGTTTTTGTACTAAAATACGGTTCGCCAAATCGATTTATTTGTTCTTGTGTCATTCCGATTCCACTATCTTGAATACGTATTATAACTTTATTATTACTAATAGTAGAAGAAACATTTAAAGTTCCGCCTTCTGGCATTGCTTCAATACTGTTTTTTATTAAGTTTAAAAAACATTGATGAAAATGCTGCGTATTACCAACAACCGTTCCTTCTGATAAATTTCCGGTAATATGAATGGTATTCATATTACATAATGGCAATATCATATTTATTACTCGTTGTAATTCTTGATCTATGAGAATTGTATTTAGTTTTTCAGGTGCTGGTTTAGCAAATGTTAAATAATCATCAATAATTACTTGTGCGCGATTTAGTTCTTCAAGTATATGTTCAATATATTGTTCCTTGGATTCTTGTGATAAATTAGGAGTCTTTAAAAGCTGGGTAAAACCTTTCACAACAGTTAATGGATTCCTTACTTCATGTGAAATACTCGCAGCGAGTTGACTAACAATTTCCATTTTTTCTACTTTAATCAATTTAGCTCTCATTAAAACTGCATCTTTTAAAACTTCATTAAAATAGATACCAAATAACATTAAGATAGTTGGTAATAAAATGAAATACATAACATACAAATTATTTACTTCAAAATCTGATAGAGTTACAACGATAACAGTTGTAAATATCGTCAGGAAAAAAGTTAAAAACATAGATGAAGCTACTTTACGTTTTCTATTGTATGTATTGAATTTAGAAGATGCAAACGCTGTAATAATAAACATGGTTCCATAAACTATGATTGTCAAAATGTTAAAACCATAAAATATAATACGTGTAACGAATAAAATAATTAGCAAAACAATACCGACAGGAAATCCACCATAAAGCGTACCGATCAAAAAAGGAATTTGTCTTAAATCATGAATGCAATTTTCATCCATATAGATAGGATATCTCATACATAAAATAAGAGGAACACTCGTACAAAGAATGATAAGAAGGTTTTTATATTTTTTAAAAAAGCGCCCACTATCATAAATAAAATAAAAAATAAAGATACTGCTTAAAATGTAAAGAAGATTATTTAAAACGTGTTGATTAATGTAAACAAAGTTCATTATACATGCCTCATTATTATGAATTTCAATCCCATATGTATTATACATAAAAAGTACAAACTCTTCATGTGTTTATATTACAACTTAATGTTACAGGCATCTATCCATGCATCGTAAAACTCCTGAACGGATGCATAGCGTTTATCTCTCTCCTTTTCTACAGCTCGGTATGCTACTTCATATAACATTTTACTAGCTTCCCATTTTGCAATGGACCGATCGCGCTCACCGCCTAGAAGAGCGAAAGCTACTGCGCCCATATTAAATACATTTGTTGTCTCATCTATTGATGCATTAAGTTGAAATTCCTCAGGTGACATAAAGCGTGAGGAGCCCCAAAGTCTTCCCATGTTATTCACATAAGGTTTTTTATTGTAAAAATCAATGTCACAAATTTTCGTTTCATTTGTTTGGAAATCATATAAAATGCTACCATCATAAAAATCAATGGCTACATAATCATTTCGCTCTACATGGACATGGAAAGAAAAGATACTGTTTAATGAAATAAGACGTTCTTCAATTGATAAGTGTTTATATTTATAAAAGGGAGAGTTAGGATCTTTATACTTCGCTGGAGGTGGGAAGCTCCAATGCGGATGAAGGCATTCACCGTTAAACCAATCGAATATTAACATATGTCCATGTCCTACTTTGAAAGAGTCGATTAAATGAATGAGATAATCGTGTTTTAGTTCTTTATATAGAGGAACTGCTTTCTGCATTCGCATAATTGCTTCATCTGGAGTACCACTGTATGCAATTGTTTTCGCTCCTGCATATTTAATAAATTTCTTTTTCCCGTTCTTTTCGACACCAAAACATATATTACCCGAATCTTGTTGGTCAAATACAGCAAATATTATTCCTAAATCTGTAAGCCAATCAAAATCATGATATTCTTTCAATTGAAACGTAACGTGATCTAATTGAATTTTAACTGGAAGTTCTTTCATTTTACACCTCGCATTAATTATAATTACATTATTCGACATAAATTGAGGAATTCCTATTACATTAGCATTAAACTTCGTGAATATTATAATATTCCATTGTAGAAAGAAGGCGTAAAATGGATCAACAAATTATAATTGAACCGTATCATTCAAATTGGCATAACGAATTTTTAAATGAAAAAAAAAGATTTATGGTTCTACTTAATGAAGATATTGCGGGTATTGAACATATAGGAAGTACATCGGTTGAGGGGTTAGGAGCAAAATCTCTTATTGATATGATGATAGGTGTTGAAGATCTAAAAGTTGTAGACACATGGATTGAGCAGCTTGCAACGATAGAATATGAATATGTGCCGAAAGAAACATCAAAATGGCGATTTTTTAGAAAAGGAAAGTGGCGAGCAGGTACACATCATCTACATATCTATATTTATAATAGTGAAGAATGGAAGAATAATCTTTTATTCCGAGACTTTTTACGAAGTCATGAATGGGCATGTAAAGAGTATCAGAAATTGAAAGAAAAACTTGCTGTAATGTATCCGCACGACCGAGTTGCATATACAAATGCGAAAGCTCCTTTTATTCAAAATACGATTGCGATAGCTAGAAAATGTATGCATATAGACAGAATATAATATTTGTGTAATTTCTCATCTCATTTTAATCTTACTTTCATGTTATTTTCTTTTTAAATTGATACACTCCCTAATATAGAAGGTTTAAAAGATAAAGGGGAGAAGATGAAACGGGGAAGATATTAAAAAAACAGGTTCTTCATATATTTATAAAAGTTATAGGTATTGTTGTCGTTATTTTCGGTATTTCAATGTTCATCATAAATGTTATGTATGGAAACCAATTAAATGTAAAGGGACTAAATAAAAACCTTGGATCCTTCGGTGAGTATGGGGCGATTCCAGCTGCATCCATTTGGTTTTTACGATATATATGGCTATTTTTATACAAAAATAAATTGTATGGATTTAAAATAATGAAGGTATGAAATCTTTTTGCAAAAAGATTTCATACCTTGATTGGATATGCTATATTATCTGTTACAACTGCTCATGGCATTTTCTTTTTTATAAAAGGAAGTCGTAATCATATTATTTTATTTATTTCGATATTTCTAGTACATTAAAAGTAATAAGGGGGAGAAATTATGAAAGCTATTGTACATCAACATAAAAGGGGTATAGAAGGTTTAAATTATATAGGAGTACAAAACATAACTCCAAGTTATGGAGAGGTGAAAGTAAAGCTACAATCAGCGGGATTAAATCATCGAGATTTATTTATTATGAATAATAGAAAAGAAATGGAGCTACCATTAATTCCAGGATCAGATGGAGCGGGCGTTGTAGTAGAAATAGGTGAAGGTGTTTCTAGCGTTGCGCTTCAAACAGAAGTGATTATTAACCCAAGTATCGGATGGGATAATATTCATGAAATACCAGTGCTTCCACAAGTGTTAGGGGGACCAACGGATGGGACTTTCGCTGAATATGTCATTGTACCAGCTGAAAATGTGGTGTCAAAACCATCCTATCTTTCATGGGAAGAAGCGGGTGTTTTATCTTTATCAGCATTAACTGCATATAGAGCACTCTTTACAAAAGGTAGATTGAAATCTGGAGAACATGTTTTAATTCCTGGAATTGGCGGTGGGGTTGCTACTTATGCAATGTTGTTTGCGAAGGCAATCGGAGCTAAAGTGAGTGTTACTTCAAGGATAGATGAGAAAAGAGTTGCTGCCGAAAAATATGGAGCGGATATTTCATTTGATAGCAACGGTAATTGGGAAGAAAGTTTAAAGGGTGAAAAGGTAGATTTAATTATAGATAGTATTGGTCCAGCGACATTTATGAAATATTTTGATGTATTAAAACCAAATGGTAGGATCGTTAATTTTGGTGCAAGTTCAGGGGATAAGATTGAGCTGCCGTTACGGGCGCTATTTTATAATCAAATCGATATTATGGGAACATCAATGGGAAGTCGTGAAGAATTTAATGAGATGATTCACTTTATAGAGGAACATACTATTAAACCAATAATTGATAAAGTGTACCCACTAGAAGCAGTCATTCAAGCTTTAATTCGAATGAAGCAAGGTGAACAATTCGGGAATATAGCAATTTGTATGGAATAAAAATATGATTTTTTAGGTAGTTTATTTATATATATTTGTTATGTATCATACAAATGTATAAATTCTTAATGGTATGATTTAAAGGGTTTTATAGCGTTATACATATTTTATTTACAAAAACAGTTATATTATTGTCAAATAACTACTAACTAAAATGAGAAACAGATGAGAAAAGTTTAAGCCCATTTTCATATGTATGTTGTATACTGTGTAAAGCAAGAACACTTGTATCTTTATTTAAAAGTGCAATGAGAGAAAATAAGGAGAGAGTAAGATGAATTACACAGTATTCCAATGGTTTAATAATTTTGCAGGATCATCAGATATTCTAGATAAGTTAATGATTACCATTACAAATAGTGCTCCATATGTAGCGATTCTATTCATGTTTATCTTATGGTTCAATAACGGAAAGAAAGAGGCAGCAATAAGAAAACAATATACGGTGTTATATACGACACTTTCGGTTAGTATTTCATTATTGATAAATGTTTTAATTCATGCGGTATATTACCATCCGCGTCCGTTTGTAACACATGATGTCCATCAATTAGTACCACATGCAGCAGATTCATCATTTGTAAGTGATCATTCTGTACTTGTATTTTCAATCGCATTTACATTCCTTTTAAGAGGAGAAAAGCTAAAATATATAGCGCTTGTATGGGCCATATTAGTCGGTATATCACGTATGTATGTAGGTGTTCACTATCCAGCGGATATAATCGGTGCTGCGTTCCTTACATTTGTAACATCAAGCTTAGTAATCCAGAGTACACGTAAATTAGAGCCGATTGCGAAAATTGTTTTCAAAATATATGCAGTAGTCGCAAAGCGAATTCCATTTTTATCAAAATATAATCATACAGTTTAGTAGAATCTATTTTAAATAGGTTCTTTTTTTTTTTTTTNTTTTGAGGGGAGAGCAATCAATTTCACGCACCGTATTTTTTATAAAATAAAAAATATTAAAAATACAATAAATTGTTTATCATGTTTTCCAAAACAAATATTAATTTGATATCAATTGTTTGATTATTCATTCTTTTTTATTTACAACGAGAAGTTCTTTATGGTAATATAGACAAAATTAAATGCACTGAAGAGAAGAGTAAATAAAATAAATTTTTCACAGAGAGCTCCGTTAGCTGAAAAGGAGTAAAATTTTTTTATTGAACCAAGCCTCTGAGCAGCACATCTGAATCGTTTAGGTGGGGATGATGTGACGGGAGCTCCTGTTATAGAGCTAAGGTATAAGCATTTTTTAATGCTGTACCTGATAAGGTTAATATGGCGACATATTAATAAACTAGGGTGGCACCGCGATGTAAATCTCGTCCCTAAGACTTCAAGTCTTGGGGGTGGGATTTTTTTATTGTACAAAATAGACAACTAACACGCTTTTTAGAAAGGAGATTATGAAATGAACATAAAACACTTAATAAAAGCATGGAAGTATCCCATGCTTTTATTATCCGGAATTGGTATCGCTAATTTAGGCGCATGGATTTATTTAATTGCCTTGAATGTACTCGTCTATAACATGGGAGGTTCAGCATTAGCGGTCGCTACTTTATATGTCATTAAACCATTAGCGACTCTATTCACAAATGTTTGGTCAGGAAGTATGATAGATCGTTTAAATAAACGTAAATTGATGGTGCATCTCGATATATACCGATCGGTGTTCATTGCTTTTTTACCTTTACTTCCATCGGTTTGGCTCGTCTATATGGTAGTTTTCTTTATTAGTATAGCTAGCGCTATATATGAGCCAACAGCTATGACGTATATGACTAAATTAATTCCAACAGAGAAAAGACAACACTTTAATTCACTTCGTAATCTCATAGTATCTGGAACATATCTGCTTGGCCCTGCAATAGCGGGACTACTACTAGTAATCGGAACACCTGAATTTGCAGTGTACATGAACGCTATCGCTTTTTTTATAGCAGGATTAATTACATTACTTTTGCCTAATCTTGAAAAAGAAAATGACACTCATACACTTAATAATAAATTATCGCTCACTTTATTAAAGAAAGATTGGAACATCGTCTTTCATTTCAGTAGAAAATATATGTATTTACTTTAGTACCATCAAAGAAGAAAGTAGAATCAATTGAATCAATGGATTCTACACAAATATAGTTGTTCGATTTAATTTTCAGGAATAAAAGAAATCTTCATAATGCTGTTGTTTACCAGCTTATCCATTTACACAGCATCTAGAAAAAAGCTTTTCCATACGTTTAATCTATCTTGAAGCCCAGTATGATTGGAATTGCCGTAAGAACTAACGAGGGCGAATGGAGCTCCTGATTTTAAATTAGCTTTAATATTTTTTAGTAGTTGCAATGTTTCTAATTGGGGGAGGATTAGGAACTATACGCGGAAGATTGTTAACGTTTCGATTAGATGATGAGACTGGCCACGTATTACGTAAAGGAAATTGGATAAGTACAATGATTCTTCTCGTTATTTTAGGTGCAAAACTGTTAATTAAACAAAGTATGTTCTCGGGGGGTACACATCATACATTAATAATTGTAACGAATGCTTTTTTATGCATCACACTAGGTACTGTCATTAGTAGAAGATATTACATTTGGAAAAAGTATAATGAGCTAACACAAAAAGCATAAAAATAAAATGCATCCCTTGATTAGTAATTTTGGAAATGGTGATACTAATAGACATTGAACGTTTATAGCAAGGGATGATATTATGATTTTCATTTATACTGACTACGGTGGAACACATACAACTTCACTCGCAGCAGCTTATCACTTAAATAAATTACCAACTGATCGGAAACTAACAAAAGAAGAAATTTTAAATGTAGAGTATTTCAATAAACTCAAAACCTCTGATATGGGGAAAATCATTTTTCACGGACGTGATGAAGGGGGAAATCCTGTATATACGATTGGGTGCGGGGCATCCAATGTTGTCGTACCTGCGATGAAAAATTTAGGAGAAGTTCTTCAACATCACTATCAAAAAAATGATAAAATCATTTTTTCAAATACATCACCAACAGTGCCTATACCGATGACATTAGGTGGCTTGTTTTCCAGAAGGTTACATATTGATTTTATCGGTGTTCCGTTACTCGTATGGGGGGCTAAACTTTGTTGTGATAATATACAACGACTTGTTAGTTACACAAAAGAAGCTGGACGAATGACAAATGATTACGTTGTAATTTTAGATAATGAAACTTTTAAATGATAAATGATGAAAACGAACCGGAAAATGATTCCGGTTTTTTTCTTTTTTAAATCTCTGTAATATTTCTCTGTTTTGATTGTTATATAGTGCAAAAACTACACTGTCTTTATTTACTAAGGGGGTTAGGAAGAAGAATAAACGTATCATATTGTAAGCATGGACAAAAAACAGTCACATTTTATTATATATTTACTATAGCAAAAATAAAAAAGTCTTGGTACTATTACATTGATATCCTCTTTTTATAGCGTAAATATATAGAAAAGTCAGAAAAGAGGAATGACATAAGGGAGGAACAACATGAAGCGTGTTGCTTGGTTTACTGATAGTACAACTGCAAGTTTTACAACAGGCGGTGATAACTTTGTTATCCCCATTGAAATTATTATTAATGGGACACCTTACAAAGATTGTGAAGAGGGTGTTCATGACCGTCTCTATGATGCGTTAAATAATGGGATAACAGTAACTACTTCACAGCCTAATATCGGGGAAATGGTAGAATTATTTACTAAGTGTAAAGAAGAATATGAAGAGGGATTTGCAGTTGCTATTAGCGGAAAAGTAAGTGGAACCTATCAAAATATGATGCTTGCTGCAGAGATGGCAGGGTTTCCTTTAACTGTATTAGATAGTGAGTCGACAAGTTATCCAATGGATGAACTTTTGAGAAAAGCACAAACGTTATACAATGATGGTATGACTTTACAAGATATACACAAAACATTACAAAATGAGAAACGAAGACCATACTACGTATTTCCAAAAAGCTTAAAAGGATTATATGATAGTGGGCGTGTGAAAGGAGTCCAATTTTTACTTGGCAGCCTATTAAGTATAAATTTAATTCTAGAAGTAAAAAATGGTGAACTTCTACTTGAAAAGAAAGTTCGAAAAATCCAAAAATGTAGAGAGTATATTAAAAATGAACTTGAAAAAGAAATACCAAAAGTAGCCCATATTTTCCATGCCAATGACAAGGCTGGCGCAGAAGAATGGATTGCAGATATTAGACAAGCATTTCCTGAAATGGATTTCAAGCTATATCCACTTCCAATATCTTTCGCTGTTCATGCAGGTGTTGGGACAATCGCAATTAGTTTCTAAACAGTAAACCCGTGAATCATTCACGGGTTTTTATGTTTTTGTTGGTTCCATTTTTCTGTAACAGTGAAAAATACTCATTCAAAGTCGATAACAAAGCTGAATTACTAATTATAAAAAGCGCCGGATTATTCTCCGGCGCTTTTCTATAGGAATTCGACTTTTTTTCGAATAACAATTTTATCGATATCTTCTTCTTCATCTCCAATAAATAAACCGCGTTCTTTTAAATATGTTTCGAAGTATAAATCAGCTTCTGCACGTTCATCGTATGGTTTTACAGATAAAACAAATCCTAATTTGTTTTGTTCTTCTAAATGAGAAGTGGAGATATAAGCTGGTATATTATGACGTAAAAAGAGCTCTTTAACAGGAATTATCATATCTTTCATTAGTTTTGATAACATGTTCATTTCAAAATCAAAATTAAAGCGATCAATGCTAGATAAATCTGCAAATACAACACCAATAAAACCTGTATTAAATACTTCTTGATATTCAGCTTCTTCGTCATGCTTACCGTAAAAATTCTTTTCAATTAAATAATTTTTAAAGTAAGCAATACCGTCAGCTTGTTCAAAAGGCTTTGTTGAAAGAACAAAACCAATTTTCTTTCGTTTATGTAAATACACACAAGACATATGTGCAGAGATATTATGTTCTTTAAATAAAGAACTCGTCGCTCCAGCAAGGCCATCTAACACATGATGGACAATTTGGAGTTTTTTACGAGCAAAATAATAGGATTTCTTTTGTAACTCCAATGTATCAATAAAGACAGAGCCGATAAAGCCTGTATTTGAGATAGTAGGTGTATGCTTTTTTTTTCCTCTGCGCTTTGCTTGAGCCATTGCAAAAATCATCCCTTCATGTACAATTGAAATCAAAAGAACGTTTGTTCGTATATTTATATTTTACTATCAAAACACTATAAAGTAAAGGGTTTTTAGCGAAAAAACAATAAAAAAGACGCCTTTTAATAGGCGTCTTCAAGCTACCAAGGAAGAGGATTCATCCCGATTATTTGTAATTTATATTATGATACAGTAACAATCTCTTCTGCATCTTCTACATCTAAAAAACAGTCCATAGTACGAACATCTTGATCTTCATGACTTCCGAAATAAATAGTAATTTTCATATGTATCGCTCCTTTATTCTAGGAATACCTAAAATAATTACTAGTAATGTTAATATTTATTATATACCACTTTTTTCATTCCTACAATCTTATCTAAATTTTAATTTTCCTCTAATAACATTTAGAATAAATAATATATTTTGTTTCATTTTTAGGAATGGTTTTTTAGTACATCACTAACATATTTCCTATGTTATATTTATTAAATAGCGTCCTACTATTGTTAATTTCTTTGAAAGGATAATGATATATGAACTATCGAAAGTTACTTTTGAATAATTTTACATATAAAACATCATATGTTGCTAAACATGCAGCAAAGATGATTGTAAAAGAAACGAAAGATTACGTTAAAGTTGATTGCGGATTACCTACAGATACATTTAATATAATTACTTTATTGAATAATGATGTAATGGAAGAAAAACAGGAGTTATGCGCAGAGATAGAATATTTTAATCAAAAGAAATTCCCCATGAGTGTTTGGTTTTGGGAGACGAACCAAGATGATACTCTTGTAAGTGAGTTAAAACAACTTGGCTTAAAAGAAGCGGAAAAGAATGTTGCAATGGTTGTAGATTTAAAAACAATAGACCCAATAATAGATGTACCAGCAGGTTTTACGATTCAAAAAGCAGCCTCATCATTACATATACAAAAATTCGGGGATACACTATCATCTTTATTTGGTACATCAGCAGAAGGTACTAGTGTTCAAGCTTACTATAATCAAATTTCATCATTAGAATTATGGGATCATAAAGACGTAAGTCTATACCTTGGTATATTTGAAGATGAAGTTGTATCTATTGGATCATTAATATGTACGACAGATAGTATTGGTATTTACGATATTGCAACTAAAGAAAAAATGAGAGAAAGAGGATTTGGTTCCGCTATGTTCAATTTTCTTTTAAACGAGGCGAAAAAACAAAAGGAACTATACTGTGTATTACAAGCGTCACCTGATGGAATTAATATTTATAAGAAATCTGGATTTCAGCCAGTAGGACGAATGATTGTTTTTGAAAACCGTCATTTACTTGAAGCGTAGTCTAAATGTAGGAGTTAAAAAATCATTTATGAAGAATATATTTATTACTACAACTCTTTGTATCTTTATAGGAATAAGCATTTTTATTTTTCAACAAATGAATGAACATAAATACACAAAAGCTATCAATCAACCGAATTATGTAAAAAACATCGCTCATAGAGGAGCTTCTACATGTGCACCAGAACATACAATTGCGGCTTATAAACTAGGACAACAGCTAAAGGGAGACTATATAGAAATAGACCTTCAAATGACAAAAGACGGACATTTAATAGCGATGCATGATGAAACGTTAAATCGTACAACAAACGGTACTGGATTGGTTAAAGATCATACATTAGAAGAAATAAAACAGCTTGATACAGGTTCTTCTTTTAATAAAAAGAATCCAAGTTTAGCGAAAGAAGAATTTAAAAATGCTAAAGTACCAACGCTAGAAGAAATTATTGAAGCATTTGGACAGGATGCTCATTATTATATTGAAACAAAATCACCTGATGAATATCCCAGAATGGAAGAAAAACTATTAGAAATACTTAGTCGCTACCAAGTAAATGATAAAGTAATTATTCAATCGTTTAGTCAAGAAAGCTTGAAAAAGATTCATATTCTAAATTCTGCTATTCCATTAGTGCAATTATTAACATATAAAAAAACAGTCAGATTAACAGAGGCAGAACTAGTAAGTTATTCAAAGTATTGCATAGGCCTTGGTATGAACTATAAATATGTTGATGCAGCATATGTTCAAAAAATAAAACAATATGGATTAGAAGTTCATCCGTTCACGGTAGATAAAGAAGAGGATATGAAGAAGTTGATTGAGTGGGGTGTCGATGGGATGTTTACAAATTATCCAGATCGTCTACATTCAATATTATCTTTAAAATAAAAAGAATCCAGTATATTGGATTCTTTTTATTTTCCCTTATGCATCCATCTTGAAACAATTGGATAATGAAAACTTTTATTTTGTACCTCATACAAGATCCCTTTAAGCGGTCCGAAAATTAATGACACCAAGAGGACTATGTATAATGGAAGTGTTCCGAAAATAACAAAAATATTATTTGAACTTAAATCAATGTGTAACAAAGAAAGCAGGATTGTTCTAATTATTATAACGTTCCAAAAGAATATAACGAGCCAAACGCCTAATTGAAAAAGAACAGATTCAAGAATAACTTCTCGGATGTTTTGTGATTTGAATATAAAATAAAATATTAGAGGTATATAGAAAACCGTATTACTAAAGAGGAAAAGAATAAAGAAGGATAATAAAGTAATTACATGTATCATTAATTTTATATTTTTTTCTTGAGATAGTATCATTAAATTCCTCCTATATTTAATTTTGATAGTAAACAGTGATGTGATTCATATACTATAGAAAATATTGGATAAAAAACTACCTGATCGATAAATCATATAGGAAATTTTTTATCTTCTTTACAAATTTAATTAGAAAGTCATCAAAATGTAATTAATTCTTTCTTTGTTTTTTATATCTTTTTGATACACTTGCTACAAGAGGAATACCGATTATTGTAGGTAAAAACCAAAACCATAACGGCGGAAGTAAATTTAAAATAGGGATATATATTCCGACGTTTACTAAAAGCGCGGTAACTGCACCGATATATGAGCCTAACATTCCTCTAATATGATGTTGTAACCAATTGTTCCATCGTTTCTTTCTTGCAAGATAACCGTAAAGTGCAAATGAGTAGGAAATAATTGCTATATAAAATAAAAATGCAATTTCATCCCAATGTAAAATAGACAATATAACTGCAGTAAGAAATATGACAACATAAGATGCGTGGTATATTTCACCCCATTCAGTATGTTTTCCTTTTCTTTTTGGAGCATACATAGCCACAATTCCAGAAATTAAGCAAATTGTTCCAAATAATATATGAATGGCCAAAAGGATATGGAAAATATCCAAAGTAATTCCCCCTTTTTTATTTATATAGTATTGCAGAATGGAAGAAAAGTTGAAAAACATTGTTGGCTCGACTTAATATATTGAAATACAGGTATTTCTAGAACAGCATCTAATGATCCTAATTAATTTTCCATTGAACTTTAATGATACAGGTATTACGTTAAATGAAGGAGAGACTTCTATGTTTACATCTATTACATATTTACGATCTGGAAATGAAAAACAACAAAAAGTGTACGACAGTATAGATAAAATAAAAATAATGGAAGATTTAGCTTTATACACTCCTGTACTTTGTGGGACAGTTCCTATAAGAATTGATACAGTACATTCTGATTTAGATATCGTAATGGAAGTACATAATTTTGATGAGTTTGAGAAAGAAATTCAATCTTTATATGGTTGCTGTGATGAGTTTGAAATAAAAAGAAAAAACATTAGAAATATCCCAACTATAAAAGCAAGCTTTCAATTTGAAGGTTTTAAATTTGAGTTGTTTGCTCAACCACAACCAGTACGGAATCAATATGCATACAAACATATGGTAGTTGAACATATGTTATTAATGCAGCAACCTCATATTCGAAAAGATATCATTTCTTTAAAAGCAGAAGGGATAAAAACGGAACCTGCTTTTGCACAAATTTTGAATATAGATGGAGATCCGTATGAAGAGCTTATTTTGTTAGGGCATGAAATGAAATTGTGGTAAATCATTTATAAAATGCAATAAAAAGTTCTCTCCAAATGAAGAGGACTTTTTATTATTCTATTAACTCACGAACAATTTCACTTAATATATAAATTCCTTTTGTAATTTCTTCAGTAGAGGCATAACCGTACGATAAGCGCACATATTGATCAGGTTCTTCCTCATAAATACCCCCTGAATTCAGCAGTATTCCTTTAGATAACGCTTTTGAGAATAATTTTTTCATTGGAATCTTCGGCACTATTTTTAACCAGATAAACAATCCACCATCAGGAATATCCCACGTTGCAGTGTCAGCGCAATATGTATTTAAAGATTGGGTCATTATGTATCTTCGCTCTTTTAATTGTAATCTCACGTTTGCTACATGATCTTGATATAACCCACCATTCCGCAGCAACTCTTTGAGATAAAGAACTAGATTCATAGTCTGTTTACATCTTTATATTTGACAATCGTCCAATCTGTATTATCTTATATTGCATTAGCGTATATTACATCTTATTCAGGCGTCTCCGAAGTAACAGTAGATTTCCTTTTAGAAGACGAGAAAGATTACTCTAGGAAGGTTGATACTGGTCTGAGAAATCATTTTAAAGAAGTACCTGTTTTATTAAAGTCAGCTAGTCTAGCTTTTGTACGAGATTTAATGAAGCTATTAAATTATTTACCAGAATGAAAGGAGCTAGCACTACGCTAGCTCCTTTCATTTTTTAAGCCGTTTGTAAACACACCTTCTGATGGCTATTGTCTTAAAAAATGCATAGAATTATTACTTTTTTACATATACATAACTATCATTTGTTCTATTTTATATATGAGAGGAGAGTATCATTTGAAAAAAGTTTTATTTTTTGGAGACCCAGGTATCGATGATTCGTTTGCGATTATGTATGGTCTACTACATCCTGAAATTGAGATTGTTGGTATCGTAACGGGATACGGAAATGTGGAGCAAATACACGCAGCTCATAATGCAGCATATATTTTACAATTAGCTGATAGGATAGACATTCCTGTTATTAGCGGTGCCACGATGCCGTTTACAGATGAACTTACTGTATATTATCCTGAAATTCATGGGCCAGAAGGATTAGGTCCTATCAATGTGCCAGAAAATGTGTTATCTATTCCGATATATAATTTTGGTAGTATCGCTTCGATTCTTGTAACATACGGAAAAGACCTAGTAATTATTGATGTTGGCAGATCGACTTCATTAGCAATTGCATTTAATTTATGGAATGACATGATGCAAAATATACAAGAGGTTTATTTTATGGGCGGTGTTTTTCTGGAACCTGGAAATGTTACTCCACTAGCAGAGGCAAACGTTTATGGAGACCCTTTAGCAAGTAGAATCGTCATTCATCAAGCTAGGAATTTAACGATATTCCCCTTAAATGTAACGAAAAAAGCAGTCTTAACTCCAAATGTAATGGACTATATACTAGCCAATACATCTAACCCATTCCAATCAATTATGAAACCGATGTATGATTACTATTTATCAGCTTATAAAACACTTAACCCTGCTATTGAAGGCCCACTATTACATGATGTACTTGCTATTAGCGCATTAGTAAATCCTACATTTTTTAAATATGTATATCGTAAAGTTACTGTAGATACAATAGGTGAAACGAAGGGACAGACTTTTGCTGATTTCCGTCCAAATACGCAATCTGAAGGGATTCAAATTGTATTAGAATTAGATGAAGAAAAGTTTATTCAAGATTTTATCAAAATCATGTTATAGCAGGATTTTGATAAGGGGTTGTTTATTTATGAAAGGGAATAGTTATGACTCGTTGAATATAAAAAGTAAACACTCTTTTTCAAAGGAGCCCTAAAACTGTGAACATCCATTTAAAACTTGCTACAAGAGAAAATTGGGAAGAAGCACTGAAACTGCAAGTAGAAGAAAAACAAATGAAATTTGTACCTACAGTAGCTGTATCACTGGCTAAAGTCTATATTAAACCTGATGGTGCAAATATAGAATACGTTCCGTTTGTTATATATGATAACAATCTTATGGTTGGGTTTATTATGCATGCATTTGAAGCAAATACAAAAGATATGTACTGGATTAACGGATTTATAATTGATAAAAAATATCAAGGAAAAGGGTACGGAAAGGCAGCTTTAAATGAAATGATTAACTGGATACAAAATAAATTTAAAGAGTGTCAAGAAATTAGACTAACTGTTCATGAAGATAATATACATGCAAAGCGATTATATGAAAACTATGGTTTTAAAGAACTTGGCCATGTGTACAATGGGGAACAAGTATATCGCTTATTCGTTTAAATATTATTGTAAAAGACACTCTTACAATCATTAAACGAATTCATCCTTATGAAACACCTATGATTTATATTATTCCATTATTAAATGAGTATTTTGGACAAGTATAATTGCGTGTTATTTTTTATTTTAAACATAGCAGGAGGGAATAAATCTTGAAAATAAAATTCCACCATATCGTACGAGCTGTCATGATAGAAAATGAAAAGTTGTTAGTAGCAAAATATATAGGACATCACTATTTTTTACCTGGTGGTCATGTTGAAGTTGGTGAATCTGCAGAAAAAGCACTTATAAGAGAGTTGCATGAAGAACTCGGGGCAAGTTGCATCATAAAACAATTTTTAGGAGTTATTGAAAATCAGTGGCATGATAAAGAAACTACTCATTATGAAATCAATCATATTTTTGAAATAGACTCAAAAGATTTAAATAATAGTGAAACACCGATATCTAAAGAATCGCATTTAGCGTTTCATTGGATAGATTTCAATAAAGAGAATTTAAATACATATAAAATAATGCCCAATCCAACAATCAACGAATTATTAGAAAAAAGATTAAGTGATGAATTAACCAATTGCTGGATTAGTAATATAAAGTAATCATACATATTTTTAATAACCTCCCAATTATAAAAAATAAGTCCACTTAACATACTTTTAGAAAATAGGCATAAAAACAAGGTACATCACCTAGTGAAAGGTCATATTTTGTTGATGTACGCATTGCATTTAGTCTATAGCCTTATTTCTAATTCATATTAAATAATAAATAAACTTGAAAATACGGACGGAATTAAATTTATAATTGGAGGGTTTTATAATGAATGAGTTTCAACAGGAAATACAATCATTAAACCTTAATGAATATCAACCTAGTAATGTAGTATATTGGGATCAACAAAATCAGTACCCATATTACTACATTCAGGATGATGCGCGTCGTTGTGGCGGCTGCGGTGGATGTGGGCGTTGTGGTGGATGTGGAGGCCGATGCGGAGGTTGTGCAGGACGTTGTGGTGGATGCATAGGATGCTTCGGTTGTTTCGGCTGTTTTAATTGTTGGAACTGGTGGTTCATTTAAGTTTTATGAATTCATAGTATTTTACATGAAGAAAAGTATAAATACATTCTTTTATCGTATAGATACTTTTCTTCATATTGCTATTTTATAACGATGCTTCAAGTTTATAAATTAGGGGGATTTTATTTGTATACATATGAAAAGTTAATTTCATGTGTAGAAAATATTAAGGGGGAAAACCATAGTTCTGCGGCAGCACTTTGTGTTATAAAAGACAACCAAATTGTACTAGAGCATTATAGTGGTAGGCATTCAAATTCTCCTAATAGTTTAAAAGTAACCGCATCTTCACAATTTAATGTTGCCTCTGCTAGAAAGAATTATTTAGGCTTAATGGTAGCGTATGCACTTTATGAAGGTAAAATAAAATCTCTTGATGATTATGTAATAAAGTATTTTAAGGGGTATGATCCTGAATTACTCGGAAAGACAACTATAAGACATTTAGTAACTCATTCGCATGGTTTAAATGAAACTGATGAGGGCACAATTTATCGTGAGTTTGAACCAGGACAGGCTTGGGCGTATAGAGATATTAACATAAGAATGATGACGTATCTTATTAACCATCTTTACAATAAAAGCTTTCCTGAATTATTAAAAGAACGGATTTTCACACCTGCTAAATTTCAAAAAATAGGATGGAGAATAAAACAAGATGATCATTTAGTTAAAGTTGTAGTAAATCCAAATGAAGATGCTATATGTAGTGTCGGTACAGCAGACGATGGAACTGAAAAAAATCTTTTTGTTTCTGCTAGAGAATTTGCATATTGGGGGAACTTACATTTAAACAAAGGTTTTATTAATGGAGAACGGATTGTACCGAATGAGGTTATAGAAATTGCTACAAGTATGCAAAATCCAATATATAAAAATAAAGAATTACCACAAAACGGACTCTTTTGGTTTGTTCAAAATGAACCAGCTTTATTAAGTGAATTGGGTGAAAGGGTTCCTAAAGTTTCATATCAAATATTAGGAGTAACAGGTCCAACAATTTTAGTCATCCCCAAATATAATGTAGTCGTTGCATAAAAGGTATAACTACGGTGGCGATAACTACCTATATTATTTGCGTGAATTCAGTAATTTAGTCGCAGATACATTTTGCAGCAGTAAAAACAGTTCTATTAGGGTATAACTACTCCTATAAAGAAAAGGAGTGAATCTTCATGCAAAAAGAGCCGAATAAAAATAAGAAGCAAAATATAAAAGATATAAATACCGAGCAAAACGCAATCTACAGTGATCCAAAAGATGCAGCGAATATGCAGACTGTACCACAACCAAAAGATTTTGAGGAAATTGAATATTAAATTCCTCCGACTTTTTTATGAAAGAAAAATACATCTCAAGCCCTATAACATGAATAGAATTATTTGATAATATAAGTATATAAGCATTTGAAAATGTCTTATCTTAACAAAGCTTTCTTTAAAATATCTGTATATAATCTGCAAAAAGGCACTTCTTTATGAAGTGTCTTTTTGTATGTTACATATATTTATTTCAATTTCCATTTTAATCACAGTATCTTGTATATAGCCACGGATATACTAATTGTGAAAATTTATGTCATGACAAGAAAGGGACAGTCAGCATGAAACAAGCATCTATAAATCCGTGGCTTATTGTCCTAGGTACAATTATTGTCCAAATTGGTCTTGGAACAATTTACACATGGAGTTTATTCAATCAGCCTCTTGTAAGTAAGTTTGGATGGAATCTTAATGCAGTGGCTATCACTTTTTCTATCACAAGTTTTTCGTTATCTTTTTCAACACTGTTTGCTGGAAAGTTGCAGCAAAAATTAGGACTTCGTAAACTCATTGCTACCGCAGGAATTGTTCTCGGATTAGGCTTAATACTTAGTTCACAAGTTTCTTCGTTACCTTTATTGTATTTATTAGCCGGAGTTGTAGTCGGTTATGCGGATGGTACAGCGTATATCACGTCATTATCTAATTTAATTAAGTGGTTTCCAAATCGGAAAGGGCTTATTTCTGGCATATCCGTATCAGCTTATGGAATGGGGAGTTTAATTTTTAGATACGTAAACGGAAAGTTAATCGATACAGTTGGTGTATCACAAGCATTTTTATACTGGGGGATTATCGTTTTACTATTAGTGCTAATTGGATCATACTTCCTACACGAAGCTGCTGCACATACTAAAGTAGCTGAAACACTAAAGAACGATTACACACCTCGTGAAATGATGCGTACGAAACAAGTATATCTTCTGTTTTTTATGTTATTTACATCTTGCATGAGTGGTCTATATTTAATTGGGATGGTAAAGGATATAGGTGTACAACTTGTGGGACTTAGCGCTGCGACCGCCGCTAATGCAGTCGCTATGATCGCTATCTTTAACACAATCGGTCGAATTATTCTCGGAACATTATCAGACAAAATAGGAAGATTAAAAATTGTCTCTGCTACGTTTATCGTTATTGGATTATCTGTTTTTACTTTAAGTTTTATGGAATTAAATTACGGGATCTATTTCGCATGTGTAGCAAGTGTTGCGTTTTGTTTTGGAGGAAATATCACTATATTCCCAGCTATCGTAGGCGATTTCTTCGGATTGAAAAATCATAGTACGAATTACGGAATTGTGTATCAAGGATTTGGATTCGGAGCGCTTGCCGGTTCATTTATTGGCGCGATACTAGGAGGCTTCCAACCAACCTTTATTACAATTGGTGTACTATGCGTTATATCTTTTATTATCGCTATTTTAATCCGTCCTCCAAATGTAGAAAAGAAGGACGAAGTACAAAAGCTATATCGGAAAACAGCATAATGCTAAAAGAGCCCTAACATTCAGGGCTCTTTTTAAAAGGATTTAAATTTTTTGATTCCAGTTAATTTATACATACTATACGCCCCAAAAAGTAAAACCAAATAGAAATAAACAAAGAATACCTAAAATACAACCTCCAACATCTTATGAAAAGAACATAGTTTAATGATAAAATAGATAAATACAGAAAATTCTTATCATTGAAGGAGGAGTGACATGAAAAAAGTGAATGTTACATATGCACTACTGTATGACAAATCTAATGAAAAGCTATTAATGGTTAAAAATAAAGGTAAGGAAGCGTCTTATTACACTTTACCGGGTGGGGCAGTTAAAGTTGGTGAAACATTAGAAGAGGCTGCTATTCGTGAAGTAAAAGAAGAAACAGGACTAGATATAACTGTGGAAGGGATTGTTTCAATAAGTGAAGCGTTTTTTGAAGAAAGAGGGCATCATGCAATTTTCTTTAATTTCTTAGGACAAGTAATTGGGGGAGAAATACATATATCTCGTCCGAAAGAAATTGAAGAGATTACTTGGCTGGAACTACAAACAGCGTTACCTTATTTGCGCATACCTGAACATTTAAAAGAAATTTTAGAGAGACGAGAGACAGTACCTTATATTTTTAATGGAACTATTGTTCATCAATCATAAGCATACTCTAAATGAAGGCGGGAGAAATATGGAGTTTATCGTAAATCATAAACACTTTACACAAGCTCTTTCGGAAGTAAGTAAAGCTATATCGGCCAAAACATTAATTCCTATATTATCGGGGATTAAAATAACTGCAGATCAAACCGGTATTACTTTAATCGCGAGTAATTCAAATATCTTTATAGAAAAGTTCATACCTCATTCAATCGAAGATTTACAAATCGTAAACATTATAAAAACAGGAAGTATCGTTGTACCAGCTAAATATTTCATTGAAATTATAAAAAAATTACCGAGTAATATTTCTATAAAAAGCAAGAATGACCAAACGATTAAAATTCAATCTGATGAAATTACTTTAAACTTAAATGGATTTCCTTCATATGAATTCCCTAATGTACCATACATAGATGAAAATACAGAGATACAAGTAGAAACGGAACGATTAATAGATGTATTGAAACGAACTGCCTTTGCAGCAGCTAAAAATGAATCTAGACCAGTCCTTACTGGTGTACATATCATTTTTGATAAAAATAAATTAACTTGTGCTGCAACGGATTCTCATAGACTAGCTTTAAGTGAACTATCAATCAATTCTCATGTTCAAGCATCGTATATTGTACCAAGTTCAACTATAGGTGAACTTTTAAAGTTAATGAACAGCAATTTAAAGTTAGTAAGTATATATCTTTCAGAAAGTCATATTGTCTTTAAATTCGGTACAATATCGCTATATTCAAGACTAATTGAAGGGAAATATCCGAGTGTATCTGGATTAATACCAAATGAGTTTCAAACAATAATTAACATTGATAGAAAAAGAATTTTACAAGGAGTTGATCGCTCTAGTTTATTAGCTAGCGAATGGACGAATAATAACGTAAATTTAGAAATCATCGATGAATCCACAATAAAAATTTCTTCTAATACTTCTCAGATCGGTAAAATATCCGAAAAACAACAAGTACGTGCTATTCGTGGCAAAAAAGAATTAAATATTTCTTTCGACGGACGCTTCATGATTGAAGCTTTAAAAGTAATAAAAGGCGATATAGTCACATTAAGTTTTGGTGGTTCTATGCGACCTATTTTAATTCAGCCAGTAAAACAGTCTTCAGAACTACATCTTATTTCACCAGTTCGGTCATATTGAATAGAAAATATCACTTTAAGGGATAGTACTCCATGCCCATCAAGCTAAAATAAATCAATATCCCAAAACGACAAAGCTATCTAACTGGCAGGTTAGTGGGAGAAAGAATTAAGAGTAGGAAAGGGGTTTAAAATGATTAATCTAGAAAAAAAGATACGTAAATTAATTAATGAAATATATCCGGTGGATTTTATTAAAGTTAAATCAGTAACAAATGAAATGTATCAGTGTATTTCGGAACAAGGTGACTACTTCGTTAGAATAACTAACTATAAAACGTATGAAGAACAGTTGGAAGAAGTTAAATATACAGACTTTTTATATAGGGAAGGTGTAGGAGTACCTCCAATAATAACTTCTTTAAATGGTAAATTAGTAGAAAAAATAACATTAGACAGAGAGCTTTTTAGTGTATTGTACAAAACTGCTCCTGGTATACACTTACCAAGAAATCAATGGAATTCCAGTGTATTTAAAAAACTGGGTCAGCAACTCGGCAAATTGCATCGTGTATCTAAAAAGTTTGAAAGTACTGAACCGATAAAACATATAAACGATTGGTATGACAATGAAGAATATAATTTTCTTAACTATATCCCTAAAGAGGAAGGTATTATTAGAGAGTTTGCATCTGAAGTTTTATCTTCCATAAAGACGCTGCCAAAGAATCCTTCAAATTACGGCTTGATACACGGAGATGTATGGTTAGAAAACATATTAGTTGAAAATGATTTAAATATAACTATGATTGATTTTCAAGATTGCGAGAAACATTTTTATATATTTGATTTAGCAGCTCCAATCTATAGTGCGTTAGAGTATTCATTCGTAGGGAGTGGTAACATAGTTGACTATGAGAACTCTATTACAAAAGCAATACTTGGCGGATACCAAGAAGAAAATGAAATATCAAAAGAAATGATAGATAAGCTACCTTTATTTATTAAATTAAAGGAAATATTCGAATATAGTTTAATGCATATGTACTGGAATAAAGAGAAATTAACTGAGGAACAAGTGCGAATAATGAATCTTTATAGAATAAAGATTGAAAATAACCATTCCGTTATTAACATATAATTACAGTTTTTGTTCAACTAAAGGATAGTTTTAATTCAATACAACAATATAAAAGTTTGATCAGTTTGTTAAGAGTACTTTATAAAAAAAGTTATTCAACGCAATTCTTCTTAAGGAACCATAGTGGATTGTTATGTAACGAACGAAAGAAAACTGAATATAAGGGTGAGTATTATGAAAAAAATGATTGCTTTACTCTTAAGTATAGTTCTAATTATTTTTGTTTTATATTATCAGAATACAGCGAGTTCAGATCAAAAGGAAAAGATATTCGTTGAAGATTTTAAAGGGACTAATGATTCTGATAAAATTCAATCTGCCATTAATAAAGCAAAGCTTAGTAAGATAAAGACAGTTTTGCTCGATGACAGAAAGTATAAGATCACTTCACCTATCATTGTTAAGCAGGGTGTTAAATTATTATTCGGATATGGAACACAGTTCGTTATCGATGGTGACTTCAGAGTGCTTGAATTGGAAAGAAATGCTTCAATTGAAGGTGCCTATATAGCAATTAATGATCCGAATTTTAATTCTGAAGTTATATATTTAGATGGTAAATATAAATATTATAATACTTGGAACAAAACACACATAAAGGATATAAATATTGTAAATTGGTCTGAAAGGAACCGAGGTACAGGAATCGCTTTATATGCTGGTGGAAAAGAACATGAAATTTCTTTTGTTAACTTCGAAAACGTTAAAGTTGTAGGAATGGAGAATGGTTTAAAGTTAACAGCAAATAAACCGAATTCTGGACATGCTTGGATAAATGCCAATCGGTTTATTAATTTCTCTTTAGAGGATTGCGTAAATATGATTTATATGGATAGTCATTCAACTATCCCGAATGAGATTAGCGGAAATCAATTTGCAAATTTACAGATACAACCTTCAAGTAAAACAAAAAGTGTTTTGAGAGTTAGTGGACAACATAATGAGTTTAATGGGATGTTGTGGGATGTGAATAAAATTAATCACGGAGACAGTCTTGTTGAACTTACGGATAAGAGCATGAATACAGTTATTGATATTTCTTCGGTGCCTACAAATAAAATTTCTGATAGAGGGCAAGCAAATCAGATAAAGTAGTAACATTTTTTAAAATCGGAAATGACTTTCTTAGAAATAGCCCCCTAGGACCATCCGCCTAGGGGGCTTAGTAATCTCTCTCAATGATCTTGCTAATCTTTTTGATAATAATCCTACTATCTATCTAAATTATTTAAAAAGGAAGTGGGTATTCCTTTAAGTGAATATATTCAAAGGGAAAGAGTAGAGGAGGCAAAAAAATTATTAACATTAACTACATATTCATTATTAGATATTTGCACTTGGCTTAACTTCTATAATCAAAGTTATTTCACAAGAGTGTTCAAAAAAATATGTAACCTGACCCCTAGACAATATCGCGAGAAACATACAGTGATATAGACTTATTCAACGCTTAATTTAATAACCGCTGGTAAAGAAACATTTGAAGAACATTTTCAAAATCCTATTCATAACATTATAGATACGAAAAAACAATTAGTAAAAAATTTATTTCCTTAGATCAAAAAGTAGACATGCAACTTAACTTATTTTATGAAAAACTAGCCTTATATCAAAATTCAAAACCTATTATCCCAGTGCTTAAACCAACTGATGTATCTTCACTTAGGGAAATCGCTAACACGATAAATGAAGATTTAATCTTATTGTTAAAAGAAAACGATGAACATTTAAATGAATATTATATAAGCAGCAGCTACGCTAAAGAAATAACCTACGAAGAGTTTTTTATATGGTGGTATCACTTTTTCTATACAAAAGTAACTGAAGAATTAATTAAACAAAACGTTATAAAAAGCAGCAATTCAGTCAATCAAACATATGTAATTGTTAACAAATACAGCATTAATGAACATTAAAATTCATACATGTAGCCAGAGGGTATTATATGACTTTCATATGCTTAGTTAGACACGATGAAACAGACTGGAATGCTAAGGGACATCAAGAAAATCATTTACCAAAAGGGTTATAAATAGTTTGAACATACCCCAAACAAAATACCCTCATAGCAAAGTTATTTTATAATGCGATCCTTACCAGAATACGAAACAGTGAAATTGGATTTTAAAAAAACAAACTTCAAAAATATACATAGGTAAACGATAGGACAAAAGGGAGAAACACAGTGAATAAAAAATTTTCAAATCTTGAAACTATGCCAGCGACTTTTGGTTACTCACATGTAGTAGAAGTTAGCAATGCTCGAAGAACAATTTACATATCTGGACAAGTAACAATACATACAGATGGACAAGTAGTAGGAATTGGATACTCTATAGCAAAAAGGGGAGTATAACAACCATTAACAAACTCATTAATACATATATTATTTTTAATCAGTTAACATAATATATGTTATCGGTAGTTATATAAAAGAAGTATTTCTCTGTATCAAAATACAAGTAAACTATACTTAATGAGATGAAACGGAGATTTTTAATGAAATTCAGCTTAAATTCAATTCGTTTAAATTCTTTGCGTTTTTACGGTCGTTTACCACAAAAATTCATTACAGCAATCTCTATATATAAATCCGGCAAAAATATATGTTTATGATTAAAAAAATCGCCGTGATAAATTTAATAAAAATAATTTGCGTGTCATGAAAAAATTATGCGTGTACATGATTTGCATTGTTTACTTAATTAATTACTTTATGACTTACATTTGAATTGCTAAATATAATCACATTCTGTATTTATCCATCCGCTGTAAGTTTTATTCCAGTTAACATAATTCGTTATGATTCTCTAAAAAACTCCCTAACTTTTTAGGGAGTTTTTTAACTATATTTAGTATGATTAGATGTTTCGCCGATCTGTTTGTTATCATTAATATTTAAACTGAATTTCTAATAAAAACCAAATTAAATACGTCACTATAATTATATAGATTTATCCAAATGTACATATACCCCTTCCCTATTTAGAATGAATATTTCAGTTTCACTTTAAATATTCATTCCGCTGCTTCTATCTAAACAAAATAATCTAAATTTGAATTACTTAATTATCAACTCGTATCTGCTGCAGTGTTCATTTTAATCAAAGTATTATTAAGCGTAATTGTTTGTTTAATATGTTTAGTTTTTGTTAAATTCTTTATATTTTATAGTGTTCTTGAATTATTATGATATTTACTTGCAATAAAATTTTATTTTGTAATTTTACTATGTGAATTTGCACTCTTATACATAACACAACGCTACTTTATATACAAAAGATACAGATTTTTATTTATATATGCCTGTTTTTTTATAAAAAAAACTATAAATTAACTGTAAATGTAGAGCAAACCTTATATTTATTAGAGAATTTTAAAAATCAGCTCTTACTCTCATTTTTTGCGCAGTTGGTGGACAAAGTAAATTATGCTCTAAAATCTTTTTATTTATTGTTCGGATTAACTTTGCTGCTTCTTCTGTATCCTTTATCTCATTTAATTTTTCTTTTAAATAATCAATTTCCTTTGAAAGTTCAATCCACCTAGGAAGTACGTGGTTATTTTTCAAAGTTCTATAAAGTTGTTTTTCTGGATTGTACGAAAGATCTTTATCAATATTAAGAGGTTTCCCTTTACCAGGTAAATCATCAAATGTCCCTTCTTTTTCTGCGCGTTTTACAATGGAACTAATATGATCTTCATACGTAAAAGACCAAACTTTCTCGTCTTTCACTAAAATTTCTTGTTTTTTAAGCGCCTTATCTAGTTCATCTTGATTCATAATGTCATTCTCCCCTTCGTTTTATAATAGCGATTTTGAATAATTTAAAGCTAATAACCCTTCAGTAAACTTCTCACGCTACCAAATCCCGTCATGACCACCTTGAAATTCGTTATAGGTAATTTGATACTTTTTTTCTTTCAAAACTCTGTACAGGCTTCTATTAGCTGTTAAAAGAGGTTTGTTTTCAAGGGTACCTGCCGCCATATAAAAATGAGCCTGCAATGTATTCTTACTAGCTGTTGCGATTTGCGCCTCAATCCAAGGGGTATTTTCTTTGTGCCCTTCCTTTTCCCAATGCACAGACCCTGACAATGATAGTACATTCCCGAAAACATGAGGATTTTGAAGTGCTGCATAAAACGCTGCTAAACCTCCGAGACTTAAACCAGCAATTGTTATATGTTTTGCCTCTTTATGCACGTGGTACTTCGTTTGAATCCACGGAAGTAATTCGTCCGTTAAAAATGTAATCATGAGGTGTGTAAATATGAATCTTTCGTGTATTTTCTAGAATGGAACTATAGAAAGAATATGTTTCAACTTTTCCATACGGAGCATGATTTGGAGGAAAACGTTTATCATACTGTATTTCCATGTTTAGTTTTAAAACAGATGCTTTATTGGGCTCTCCTCCAAATATGTTACTGTTGAATCGATCTAATTGATACTGTTCACTACGTTTTATCCAATCATTTTCAAAATAGTCGTTAACTGAAAAATAATAAGTTGAAATAAACTTCTCATTCGTTCGAAATGTTTTATACCACACATTTGTATGTAATAATTGCTGTAATTGATTAAAATTAAAACCCCAGCCAGGATAACTACCAAATACGTATACATTTTCTGTTTCTTGATCACCTAACCATATGTACGTTATAAGATAATGCTGATCATCTGCTGGGCATTTTTCTATAAGTGGCGTCTCATTAGTCTTTATTTCATGCAGAAAAGTATACAAAGCTTTCTCGTTACCATCGTTTAATTGATCAATAAGATTCTCTATCTTCGGACTCACTATCAATTGCATTCTCCCCCCCTTTTTATTACGTCATTCTATTTGAACTTCTGTATTGAAAATAAGAATCCTATATAAACAAGGTTATAAAAGTGTATATTTAGTGAACAAAAAAACGCACAAACATATAGTCTGTGCGTTTTTGCAGTTACTTAGCAAGATAATAAAGTAATAATTTACGAGCTTTCTCATAATTCGTATAGTCTCTATAAAATAGTAAATACTTCTTCATGTCTTTTTCTAGAAAATGATATTGTGGAAACCAATCAAAAAATGATATACGCAGTCTTTGAATTTGTTGAAATGGAATTTTGTCTTCTTTTTCATCTAACACATAACTTAAAGTACCTGCTATATTCATCCAATAATAATTTAAATCAGCATTTATACAATCATCTTCTGTAAGCAAGTTTTTATAATCACATTTCATTTTTCGTGTATCACGATACGGAAATGGCTGATGCAAAGAATTATACATTTTCTGCAACTCACTAAAAACAACCTTTTTTCCTAATATCAATTCTTCACCCCTATATGTAAATTATTTACTCATCCATTTTAATAACTGTTCATAATGATTATGAGCATCGCTATATCCAAGGTTATATAGATTAACAAGCTTTTCTTGATTTCTTTCAATTCCACTTATAGGAAGTTGTACACTTGGCTGAATTACATAAAAATTATCTTTTTGCTCGTTAGAATACATGTACGAAACTGTTTCATTATAAAAACGATAATGTTCTACTAAAAGCTCAGCAATTTTTGGATATCTTCTATATAGAATTTTAGCCAGACTAGAAAACTTATTTCGCTGCTTTTCATATCCTTCTGGCTTTGTCATAATAACAATATTTTTTAAATAGTCGTCCTTTTGCGCCTTATGAACAGGAATAGGATCAATAATCCCCCCGTCTAATAATTTTTTACCATCGTACTCTACAACAGGTGCTATAAACGGTACAGAACTTGATGCACGAATAATTTTTAAAATATCATCACCATGTTCTTTTTTATTATAATAAACAGCCTGTCCTGACTCACAATCCGTTGTTCCAATGACAAACTGTTCATTTGAATTTAAGAAAGTCGGAAAATCAAATGGTACAATCTTATTTGGCACTTCATCAAATAGAAAATCCATACCAAATAATTCACGTTTTTGAATTAAGTTTCGATATGATATATACCTGTGATCTGCCACTAACTCTGTATTTACTTTCTTATTTCTCCCTTTTTGACGAGATAAATAGGTAGCGCCCATACAAGCTCCTGCAGAAACGCCTACTACGTACGGGAAAAATAAACCTTTTTCCATAAAGTATTCGAGCACTCCTGCGGTATATAATCCCTTCATCCCTCCGCCTTCTAATACTAAACCGATATTCTTCATGTATATTCCCTCTGCTTCTTTTACTTAATTATATATTAGCATAAGATTTTAAGATAAGGTTATAAATAATTGTTGCAATCATTACGAAAAACTATTGAAGTAATGTCATAATTTCTTAGTTTATAGCATGATACAATATAAGAAACTCATTCCACAGATAATAAAGGAGGAATTTCATATGGGTTTATTTAGTGGTATTTTAGGAAATGCGTCTAATACGAGTACAGAAAGCGTAGAACATGATTTACAAAAGATTATGCTAGATGATGAGCAAGTTGAACATGCGTACAAATTAATTCGCGATTTAATCGTATTTACAAATCGCCGTCTTATTTTAGTAGATAAACAAGGAGTAACTGGTAAAAAAACAGAGTACCATTCTATTCCTTATAAAAGTATTACACAATTTAGCATTGAAACAGCTGGACATTTTGATTTAGATGCAGAGCTTAAGATTTGGATATCTAGTATGGACGGTCCAATCACGAAAGAATTTAAAGGTGACGATAGTATATTAAGCGTTCAAAAAGCATTAGTATCATATACAACAAAATAAGTTTTGTGTGTTTTTATTCATTTTTAAAATTACTAATCCGAGTATTTTGGAACAATATACATTATTTGTGTTTAAATATACAAAAACAGAAAGGATAGGTACTGCAGTTTAATTCTGCTTTCCCTATCCTTTTCTTATGCCTTCTTATAATAAACAAGTGTTGCGTTTTCATTTAACTGCTTTTTTAATCCCGTCTGCATGTAACCTATTTTTTCATATAAATAACAATTCCGTTCATCCTCTAAAATTGTAGCAAATTCCCAACTAGTCGCTTCAGGAAACATCTTCTCGATTAAAACTAGTACTTTTTGAGCAGTCACGTTTCCTTGATAGTTTGGAAGGATAAACATTGGACTTATCCAATATTGCATCGTCTCTTTTTTTCGATATACACATATCGCTCCTGTAAGAGTATGATTTACTAATATTTTATAATAGCCACCGTAAGGGTTATTTATTCTTGCAATAGTCCTCTCAATTTTTTCACTTGCGGGATTTGTTTTATAGTCC
The DNA here is from genome assembly GCF_000746925.1 of Bacillus clarus. Classification (GTDB taxonomy): domain Bacteria; phylum Bacillota; class Bacilli; order Bacillales; family Bacillaceae_G; genus Bacillus_A; species Bacillus_A clarus. Next base: position 4,777,682 of record NZ_JMQC01000008.1, on the reverse strand, counting down.
CTATATGTTTCTAATAACGGTTTAAATGATTCTACTTGCATATTAAAAATAGTCTCTGCATCAATCTCCGTCGCCTTCTCTAATCTAATTTCCATTTACCAACTTAAACGCTTTCTTAATGAAGTAATATGAGCTGTATGGTGCTGACCATGCCATGCGTATAAACCGATTGCTATAGCGAGTTTCGTTTCACCTGATTCAGGATGATTAAACGTTTTTTCTAAATCAGCAGATTCTAATGAATTTAGCAAATTAACCCATCTCTTATGTAATGCCTCTAACATAACAAGTGAAACATCTACCGGTAATTTCGAATCAGGTAATTCTGCCCACTTTTCTTCTTTATATGGCTTAATAGTTGGATTCTTTTCTGTAAGTGCTAATTTAAAGCGTATATAACTATTCATATGACTATCTACGACATGGTGAACAACTTGACGAACAGTCCATCCACCAACACGATATGGCGTATCTAGCTGTTTTTTATCTAAACCTTTAATTGCCTCTGTTAATTCTTTAGGAAGATTATTGATTTCTTGTATCCATTTATCGATCATTTCGTCTGTAATATTTTCTTCATAAGTAAATTGCCCAATTGGATAACGTAAATCTTTCATTCATATGTACCCCTTTTATTTAAAATTTCTATTTATAACACTATGTTAGTGTTTTTCCAAATGTAATGAACAAAATTCATTTTTTCTCCATTTAAATCTATAGTGCTTGTATCTATTGGGTTACAAGTAAAGCCGTTTTTTTCTAATACGATCTGTGAAGCGATATTCTTTGTTGTTGTTTTAGCATGAATTTCATTGATTTTATAGTTTACTATTTGATTCAAAAGTAATTTTACAGCTGCCCTAGCTACACCTCTTTTAATAAACTTTTCCCCAACTCGGTAACCTAAATATCCAATTTGCTTCTCTTTATTTATATCAACTACATTTACACGTCCTACAATTTGCTTTTCTGAATTACGTATAAGATAAAAATAAGAAATTCCTGCTTCTTGTTCTTTTAGCAGCTCTTCAAGTTGCTCTTGAAAAAATGCATAGACATAATAATTAGAACCGCGACTTGGTACCGTTTTTTCAAAAAACTCTTTATTTGTGCATTCAAAAGTAAATAGTTCTTTAGCATCTTGCTTTCGTAATTTTTCAATGAATATTTCTATTTGACTCAATCCTTTTTCATTAGATAACTGTTATACTTTCTTTTTGAAATAATGAAATTCCTGCTATTACTTTCTATTTAGCAATACAGCAAGTAGTACTTTCGGATGAAAAAGGTGAAAGGGACTACGAATTAGGTTCATAACGCGAACTAATCGAATATATATGTCAGAATTACTTGCGGAAAGCTGATAAATTTGTTTCGTATACCATTGCTGGAATAGTTGTTTAAGAGACATCTTTCTTTTTAATTTAGGATGTCGAAATATTTCTGTTGTCGTCATTTCCCACGGTGTTTCAATAATTTTAGAAACTCGTTTATAAAATCCCCGAGTAAGTTTTCTCTCTAAATTGTTGTTTTGTTTGAAATATAACTGTAATTCGAGAGCTTCCATAGCAGCAACGGAAACTCCCTGTCCGAACACTGGATCAAAGCGACAATGTGCATCACCAATTACTAAGAACCCTTCTGGTAAATTTTTTATTAAATCAAAACGACGACGTATTTGATAAGGAATTTTATATATTTTTATATCCGTAATAGGTTCAGCACTATTTAAAAAATCTGTAACATCAGAGATTGATAGCTTTTCAGCAAAAGCATAAAATTCATCATCTGTTTGTGGTGCTTTCTCATTAGCATATCCACTAAAAGTGACAAAATAACGGTCATCTTCAATCGTTTGAATAAGAACACCATAAGGATTTTCAGGGAAACTTGGAGACATAAGCATGTTACAGCAGTCTAATTGCTCATTTTCTTTGAGCCTAAACATTCTAGTTGCATAAAACAAATCGATACGTACTTTTTCTTCTTTCACTTCAATATTGTATTCTCGTAGCCAATCTATATTTTTTGAACCAAATCCGCTCGCGTCAACAACAATATCTGCATCGAACTCTTCTTTCATTCCTGTTTTCAAACATTTAGCTTTCACTCCACATACTTTATTAAGCTTTTCATTTACTAGCAATTCCTCAACCATCATTTCATACTTTGTAAAAACATTTGAAACTTGCTCAATACGTTTTTGTATATGCGATTCTAAAAGAGGACGGCTTTGCTGAATCATGTTTATTTCTCCTTTGAAAGGGTGCTTCCATAGTCCAAATTGATGCCATTTTAAATCACGAGTAAAGTTATTTATGATGCTACCAGCTGCTTTTAATTCACTAGTAATGTTAGGAAACAATTCCTCGAGTGCTTCTTCGCCGCCTTTCAATAACACATGCGGATGGTTGATTTGGGGAACTCTTTTACGAGGTCCTTTTCCATCCCAACTTTCTCCGGCTTCTAAAATAATTACTTCTTCAACAGTATGAGATAAAGCTTTCGCTGCAAGTTTTCCAGCGATACTTCCACCGATAACGATTGCCTTGCTAAACATATTTTTCCCCCTTAATGAAAAGAGACCCTGTCGTGTATGAATGAAACAGGATCCCAACTAATTAACTTCTTTATTTTACTTCAAATACATATTCAGAGATTAATAATATTTAAATATTATTTAAAACACATTAATAAATTGTAAAGTTAAAATTAAAGCTCCTAAAGCCCACACATAATACGCAAATACTTTAAGAGAATGCCTTTTTAAATATTGGATCATCCATGAAACTGCAATATAACCAAAAAACGCAGCAGATAACGTTCCGACAATCAATGATATACTTGAAATTGATTCTGCCTTCCCTTGAAATACATCTACAAATTGTAAAATAATTGCCCCAACGATTGCTGGTGTTGATAGTAAAAAGGAAAAGTATGCTGCTGTTTCACAATCTAATTTTCTCCATAGTGCAGCGACAATTGTCATACCAGAACGAGAGATTGCTGGAAATATAGCCACCGCTTGGAACGAACCGATAATAAGTGCATCTTGATATGTAATATCATCCATTTTTTTTCGGCCATTTTTTTGCTTCTCTGCCATATATAAAAATAGACCTGTCATTAAAAATTCCCATCCGATTGTTATACCTGTTTTTGAAATATCTTCAAAGAAATCTTTAAATAATAAACCGATTACAACAGCTGGTACCGTCCCAACAATAAGTAACAGCATTAGTTTTGAGAATGGATTTTTAATTAAATAAATAAATTCCTTCTTATAATAAATAAACACCGCAAGCAATGTACCAATATGAAGCATTGTATCTAAAAATAGACCTGCTTCATCTAATTGAAAAAGATGTCTTCCTAAATAAAGATGACCTGTACTACTTATAGGTAAAAACTCTGTCAGCCCCTGAATAATCCCTAATATAAAAGCTTCTAGCCAATTCACGACAATCTCCTTTCATGTTTGCTTGTACCAGTATATGACGTTTTATTTTTGTTATGAAAGAAAGGAGTTTTCTCTAATTGATTTGAAAAGTTGTTTAACACTTCAAAGTTAAAGGATATATATGTAAAATAGGATTAGAGGTACATTATATACTTTAGAATTTATTTCTTTAAAAATATAAAAAGATCTGTATACACTACAGATCTTTTTATATGAAAATCACTTTTCTTTATGATACGCAGCTTCGACACACTCTGCTAAGCGTTCTATTTGCTGCATATATAATCCACGTGACATCCATCCTGTTAACTTATACAAAATATTATAAAATAGATTTTTAGGTTCAAAATCTGCGATAAGTGTAAGTACTGTATGTACCTTCCTCATGTTCTTCTAACATATAGGTTGTGATCGAATAACCTTGATTTGTCTCACCACCAACTGAAACGATAAATGGTGCATCATGCTCTAATAATTTCACTTCAAATTCATATGTTTTCTTTCCAATCTTTTGTACGGATACATACTTATCCCCTACACGAGGATTTTCTATATCAACATTTGATGAGTAATAATTATCGACTATTAACGTACTCCATTCTTTTATCTTTTCATCATTATCCACATAATCAAATACAACATCAATTGGTGCTTGAATTACTATTTCTAAAGCAAAACTCATCCAACTTCTCCTCTCAAATACCCTATTCATCTCTATTTACATAGCAACTAAATCATTATGTCATATTTTACATAGTGAAATACAAGCAGTATATTAAAAAATGTTATTAAATGTATTTACGAGGAGTTAATAAATTCGATTGACACTCTCACAACGAATCATCTGGATTGATATACATTATCTAGTGGACAATCCTTTAAATGAATCTTAACGTAAACGTATAGAATAACAAAAAAACAATCCCAGCAAAAATACTGAGATTGTTTTTTGTTTGTAAGTATTTTATTTATAAAACACTTTATCCACATTATACTTAGCTTGGAATTCGTTAATGATATATGTTTCGTAAATTTCTCTTTCTGTTGGATCTTCTACGATACATGCATCAATGCGGTATACTTCATCACGATGATTTTTAATTGGTGAAACATTGTCTTCAAAATGCTTTTTAATACGTTGTCTAATTTTTCGAGCTTTTCCTACGAAAAGTAGTTCGTCATTAATGTTATAGAACATAAAAATGCCGCCTTTATCTCTAGGGAACAAGTGGAAATCGATAAAACCATGAATTGGAGTAATTCTTGGCTCGTCTCCTTTCATAACTTGTTTACGTTCAGTAATTGTAACATCAACTTCAGGGATATTAATTTTAATCAAGTTCATTCACGTCCTCTTTTGGTATAAAGGTAAATAATAGCACAAGTATGCAAGAAAAGCTATGTACATTGCATGTTAATTAAATAAATTCTTTTATATCCTTAAGACTTAAATGATATAGATAGATCACGAATACTCTTTCTCCAAATCATATGATGATTTGATTTACTCCAATAATCTTTCAATAAATAATTAGGCTCTCCAAATTTACTCTGCCATATTTTCTGTGCATTTTTATAACCACTATCTAAACAGAATTCCATTATTCCTTTACCTAGTAAAGTAAACAACATTGCATTTAGCAGCAAACTCCCTATACCTTTTCTTTGATACTCCGGAAGCACGAATACTGTCCCTATTTCATATAAGTCCTTTAGTACACCGCCTGTACAACTATTAATCACTGTGCTAGCTGGCCCAATTTCAATTGTTCCAATGATTTTATCATAAGCTTTATTGATAGCTAATAAAAAGTAGCGATTTTTTCCATTACTATCAAAATCACTTTGCAAATACCGCTTTTTCGTTTCGATTTCATTCTCTATATCATCCATTAACTCTAATAAACCTTCTTTTGCATATGTATCCGTAATAACAGTACGAAAAAATACATGTAGTTCGTCCCTGTCTTTTGCGTTTGGTCTTCTTACTTCTAAGTTATACATGAAAAATCACTCCTTCAATCTCATAACATTATGTATTTTTCATATACCACTATTTTCCCTTCAATTATTTATTGATTTCATTCTTTTTTATTAGGATTTTGTAATGTAAAATTAGAAAATCGACGAAAGTTTAAAAATCGTACGTATTGTGTTAGCAATGGTTTATTATGTAAAAGTACTCCTACTCCCAAAAACATTTACTTTTCGTTTGAAATATATAAACAAAAAAGATTAGGCAATCAATCCTAATCTTTTTTGTTTATTACTATTCAATTGCTCCAGCTACGTCATAATCATTTAAATCTAATTCAATCTGTTGTCCGAGCGCAAGTTTTGCGAGTTCAGATCCTAAGTATGGACCCGCTGTTAATCCTGAAGCGCCTAATCCGTTTGCTACAAGAATACCTTCAAAATTAGGCAATGGTCCAATTACAGGTAAGAAACCGGGTGTAAATGGTCTAAAACCAACTCTCGTTTCAAGCATCGTACTATTCTCTAACCCTGGAGCAACTGTTAATGCTTTATGGAATACTTCATGTAAACCACCTGCAGTAACGCGGTAATCTAATCCCGTATCGTTTTCATGTGTTGCGCCTATTACGACACGACCTTCTTCAAAAGTTAGAATGTATTGATCATTTGGCGGCATAACAACTGGCCAATTTTCTGTGTTTGTATTTTCCATGTGTAAATGAACAATTTGCGCCTTTTGGAATGTAACTAAGAAATTCACACCTAGTGGCTTTAGTAATTCATTTCCCCAAGCTCCAGCAGTTACAATTACTTGGTCTGCGAGAAGTGTTTCATCATTTACTGTAACACCCGTAACATGATTATCTTCATGAATTAATACTGCATTTCCTTTTACAAAAGTTGCACCATGCTTTTGTGCAGTATTTATAAGTGCATTACGAAGCGCTCTTCCATTCACTCTAGCTGCACCACTTATATGTATCGCGCCATATTCTTCCGATAATGCTGGGAATAAACTTTTTGTTTCTTCTGGTGATAAACGAGTAATTTCACCAATCTCTGGAGCATCCTCACGGCGTTTAAAAGCTCGCTCTTCCATTTGACCTAACTTTTTAGCATCTGTATGTAAACTAATAGCACCTACTCGGTTATAACCTGTATCAGTTTCACCATCTTCTTCTAATTGCTGAATTAAAGAAGCGTAATAGCGTGCGCCACCTTTTGCAATTTTATACCAAGCTTTATTACGACGCTGTGAAAGCCATGGACATACAATACCCGCCGCTGCATCTGTTGCTTGACCTAAATCTTGACGATCAACGATAGTAACATTCGCCCCAGCCTTAGCAAGATGATAAGCAGTAGACGCTCCTAAAATTCCAGCTCCAACTACAATATACGATTTCATTTCAAACACCTTTTCTATTTCATACTTTATCTTTTTCTTATTATAAAAATGGTTCTAATAATTATCAGAACCATTTTTAGTATACTAGAAGAACTCTATATTTCAACGTATTCATGCCAATAAATTATTGCAACATTGTGTCTTTTATAATACTTATTTTTTCTTCTTACGGTACAAATCAATTGTTTTATAACCTTGTGAAAGGATCTCAACCATTTTTTGTAGACGTTTTTCACGTGTTTTTTCTTGTTTTACAGAGAATAAATTACGTGCCCAATCTTTTTGATATCCTGGTGTTAAACTTTGATAAAATGCAAGCTCATTCGGATGATTCGCTAATAATGCTTCAACATCTTTAATACGATTTACATAATCTGCAACACATTGACTAGCTGCAGATGTTTTCTTTTCTTTTTTCTTCTCGCGTTTTAAACCAACAACAGTGAACACATCATCCATGCTTACCATTCGTGCAAATTTAATATCACTATTGTCTACATATCCATCTTCACCGACCTTTAACGCCGGAAACATTTCATCTCGGTGAATGAAGGTTTCATAACGAGTATTCCCTTTTTTCGGATAAGCGAAAAACACATAACCTTTCTCAAGTAATAACTCTTTATTATTAATGATAAATTTTGTATGTTCTACCATCTCATCAATTGTTTCTACAAAAATAAAAATCGCGTCGTGGTCTTTAGAAAAAGTAGTTGCTTGCTCTGTAAATACGTCATAATCATTTGGTTGGTTCATTACTACCATATGCGTATATTTGTTTAGTTTCAGTTTATCGATAATAGACATAGTAAACTCCTTTTGCATTTGAATATTCATTATTGTTTCATGCTCCCTATACTACTATAAAAGAGAAAGGTCTTACTGCGCAAACGAAACTATCCTTTCAAGGTTTATGCTTTAATATGAAAAATGTCATATAATAGCTCTCTATATTGAGAATCTGTAATGCGACACTTGCTTTTTTGACCATGAACTAATCGAGTGAAGCTTTCTTTCGTTAAAGAAACGTGACCACAATTTGTAAGCTTTACTGTAAGTGGTCCTTTATTAAAAATAGACTTTTCATCTTCTATTACTTTTCTTTGAACCTCATTTACAGTTGATTCATCAATAACACGAGTGTAAAAAGCATGGCATACTTTCCATTCCGCATTTTCATTTGTACCATCATATGAAGCGATAGCTCTTCTTTCTAAAACATAATCTCCTTTGCCAGTATCTTTTCTTCTAACGCGATATTCGCCATTTTTAGAAGTAACAACCTCACCGGTAAACGGGACAGGTATAAGGGGTACCAGTGCAGCGATTCCTACATCAACTAAGTATGATGCGTTATCATAATTTAAAATAATCGTAATATGTGCTTCCTCAAGTGCCCACACTTCTAAATCACTTTTATAAACTGTTCCTAATGCTAACTGCACATCGAACCCACAGTCTTGTAGAAAATAATATAAAAGAGTATTTAATTCGTAGCAAAGCCCTCCACGTGAACTCGCTAATATTTTCTTTTGTAAATTCTCCTTAGAAATCTTTTTCGTATTATCTGATATAATATCTAAATTCTCAAACGGAATTTCATTTGCAAATGCGTTAATGATTATATTTAAGTCTTCAAATGTGGCTGTATCTTGTTTGTTAAGATTCAATCTTACAAAAAACTGATTTTGTAATTCTGTCATTAAAAACACCCCTTTAATATTGAAAGTAAAAGTATTATATGCTGATTGTAAAAGTCATGTAGGGTGCTAACAATGTACATTTATAATAACTGTACCGGTACAAAATACTACTTATAAATGGAGAGGCGGTTAGAAGTTTCTTTTCTTATATAAAGCGAGAAAAAGTGTTGACAAAAAAATCGTAGGAGTATGCATTCCTACGATTTTTACTAATAACTTATTCTAATGTTTGTGGAGTACGATCTCAACAGCTTCTTGTACATGGAAATTCACATAACGCCCTCCTTTTGTTAACGATGTTTTCAAAGGAGTAGCTTCACGCAACCAACACCTTCAAACCTTGTGAAATATTCACAGTATTATACATGGTTCTTTTGTGAATATAACTTTGATGACTTCCATTCAAGAAGTTCGTATACCCTACGTTTTAAATATTTAAGAAGCAGTTCACTCTTTAACGAAAGGAAATTCGGCTCCTATCAGTCTTGTAGTACTATGCACATATCCTATTTCTTTAAGCTAAAATGGTTGCATGTGAAGTCTTTAGATTCCTTCTACGTAGTCTATTAATAAATCTCCACATAAACTCCAGATAGTAAGGCTATAATGGCTACCAGAGGTGATATTATGAGGAACTATCATATTCTTGTGGTAGAAGACGATCAAGAAATCCAGGAATTAATTAAACAATTTTTAATGACACAACAGTATACAGTTGTGGTTGCATCAGATGGATTAGAGGGCATGAAACAGTTTAATAAACAATCCTTTGATTTAATACTTCTAGATGTGATGATGCCAAACCTGAATGGATTTGAAGTTGCCAAAATGGTTCGAAGTCAGTCAAATATACCAATTATTATGCTAACTGCATTAGAAGAAGAACAAGATCAAATGAAAGGATTTGATCTTGGAATCGATGACTATATTACGAAACCTTTTTCTTTTCATGTTTTGATGAGACGAGTCGAAGCGATACTAAGAAGGAGCTACGATCAAAGTGTAAATAATCATTTTGTTTTTAAAGAAGTGCGTGTCGATGTTGATGCATATAAAGTATACGTAAATGAGGTTGAAATCGCCTTAACAACAAAAGAGTTCGAAATTCTACAACTGCTATTTCAAAATGAGAAAAAAGTACTTACAAGAGAAAGCATCGTAGAAAAAGTTTGGGGATACGATTATTTCGGAGAAACACGAATAATCGATACACATATTAAAAACATACGAAAAAAATTAAATATCCCTTACATTAAAACCGTAAAGGGAATTGGTTATAAACTCGATGAATAGGATTGTAAAAAACATGAAGATGAAGCGAATTACTTATAAACTCTTTATGATTACATCCCTCATTTTGTTAGCCTTTGCATTCTTGATTTATTTAACTTTATACTTTTTTCTCCCTACATTTTATGAGCAATACAAAACAGATCAACTTCAAACAGGGATAAAAGAAATAATTGATAAATCTAAAGAACTTACGTTTCAAAATGCAATACCACTTTTTGATGAATACGCACAAAAAAATAACGCAGTGATTTTCCTTCAAAATAATGAAGGGAAAATTATTTATTCTCCTTCTTTCCATTTTATACAGGGGACCACCAAGGAATTTCAAATCGGGAGAGTAGATAAAGCGATTACATTAGAGAATTCAGATAACCTACGCAAATCATTTGACGTTACCAAGCCAATTCAATTCCAAGATGTTACCCTAATGCTCGTAGTATCCGCAACATTTCAACCGATTGATGAGGCTTCACAGGTCTTGGTACACTTACTTCCCTATATCAGTATCATTGTACTGGTTATTGGGATAGGAAGTGCTTATATATATTCAAGATTTATTACAAAACCACTCATTTATATTAATGAGAGAGCACAAAAAATGGCAAACTTAGATTTCTCCGAAAAAATTGAGGTTCGTTCTATGGATGAATTAGGAGAACTATCCAATAGTTTGAATGATATGTCTATTAACTTACAACAAGCTCTTTTCGATTTACAAAAAGCAAATCAGCAATTAAAAAACGATATTGAAAAAGAAAGAGAGATAGAGAGAAAACGTAGAGAATTTTTCGCAATTGTAGCACATGAATTAAAGACTCCTCTTACTGTTATGAAAGGATACTTAGAAGGAATGATATATAATATTGGTCCCTATCAAAATCGCGACCAATACTTAAAGAAAAATCACCAAATTATTGAAAGTATGGAACATCTAGTTCGCGAAATTTTAAGTATGTCAAAATTAGAACAACATACCTTTAAATTACAAGTAGAAGAAGTGATTTTCTCAGAATTGATAGGTAAAATTACAAAAGATCTCGAATTTTTTGCTTCGCAAAAAGACATTCAAATAATAAAACAAATCGACTCGGACCTTTTGGTTTATACGGATTATGTTCTTTTAGAAAAAGCATGTAAAAACATTATTCATAATGCAGTTATGTATTCACCAAATAACGAAAAAGTCTATATAAAATTAACCCAGGATTCTAAACAAAACCACATCCAAATGCAAGTCATGAATACAGGTGTCAAAATTAAAGAAGAGAATATACAACATATCTTCAAACCCTTTTATCGAATTGAAAAGTCAAGAAATCGAAATACTGGAGGAAGTGGATTAGGGCTATATATCGTCAAACAAATTTTTGAAGCGCTAGGTATAAATTATTCTATAAATAATGTGGAACATGGTGTACAATTCTTTATTAACATTCCATTATCTAAACAATAAACAAACTCCCCTATTCATAGGGGAGTTTGTTTATTTCGAGTTATTAATATCGTTTACTACTAATTTCTTCTTGCTTAAATAAATTGCTCGATCCGATTTTTTGCAACTTCTTGTGAATGTGGAACAACAATTACACATTTATTTTCTTTATGCGCGAGCTTCTGAAACAACTCAATAATCTCTTTTGCTGCTTCTTCATCAAGGTTTCCTGTTGATTCATCAGCAATAAGTAAATCAACATTGCTAGATAACGCTCGGGCAATTGCTACACGTTATTGTTGTCCACCACTTAGTTGCAGAATATTTCGCTTTGATTCTACTTCTGTAAGTCCTACCTTTTCTAATAATTCTAGTGCTCTGTTCTTTTTAGGTTGATGAAGTCCAAGTTCCTCATTACATATATCTCGCAGAGCATAAGCAATATCTGCAGTGTACCAATAATTTGCACAATCAATTAATGTAAAATTTAACTCTTTTTTATACGTTTTTCATGCGTATGTATGTACATTTTTTTATTTATTAGTTATATTATGGGTATTGAATGATTTCGAAATAAATCTATCGCTTATATAAATCCTTGTATGTATATATCCATGAAAACTACAAAATGTATGAAAATCCATTTGTCAAATGAACTTAATGCGGAAGGAGGTTTGTGGTTTATTCATCGGGATATAATAATCAGTTTTTGAACTGATCAAAATACAGGAGGCGACATGATGTTTCGTACGATTTCAAACTTTATGAGAGTAGCTGAGATAAGAAGGAAAATCCTTTTTACATTAGCGATGTTAATTGTTTTTCGAATTGGCACGTTTATTCCAGTTCCTCATACTAACGCAGAGGTATTAAAAGTACAAGATCAAGCCAACGTTTTAGGCATGCTGAACGTATTTGGCGGAGGAGCACTGCAACACTTCTCAATCTTTGCTGTAGGTATCACACCATATATTACAGCTTCCATCATCGTACAATTATTACAAATGGACGTTGTACCTAAATTTACAGAATGGGCAAAGCAAGGAGAAATGGGCCGCAAAAAGTCAGCTCAATTTACTCGATACTTTACAATCATTCTCGCATTCATACAAGCCATTGGGATGTCTATTGGCTTTAATAATATAGCAGGTGGACAATTAATAACAGATCCAAGCTGGACTACATACTTATTTATTGCTACAGTTTTAACTGCTGGTACTGCATTTTTACTTTGGTTAGGGGAACAAATAACTGCTAACGGCGTAGGTAATGGAATTTCAATGCTTATTTTCGCAGGACTCGTTGCAGCGATTCCAAACGTTGCAAATCAAATTTATTTACAACAATTCCAAAACGCAGGCGATCAGTTATTTATGCATATTGTAAAAATTGTCTTAATTGGATTGGTCATTTTAGCGATTGTTGTCGGTGTTATTTATATACAACAAGCAGTTCGTAAAATACCGATTCAATACGCAAAAGCTGTTACAGGAAACAATCAATATCAAGGAGCAAAAAATACTCATTTACCTCTTAAAGTAAATAGTGCAGGTGTTATTCCTGTAATCTTTGCTTCAGCATTTTTAATGACGCCGCGCACAATTGCACAGCTCTTCCCTGATTCAAGTATATCTAAATGGTTAATTGCGAATCTAGATTTCTCACACCCAATCGGAATGACACTTTATGTCGGTCTTATTGTTGCTTTCACATACTTCTACGCATTTGTTCAAGTAAATCCTGAACAAATGGCTGAGAACTTGAAAAAGCAAAATGGATACGTACCTGGCATTCGCCCAGGTAAATCTACAGAACAGTATGTAACAAAAATTTTATACCGTTTAACATTTATTGGCGCTATTTTCTTAGGGGCAATTTCAATATTGCCACTTTTATTCACAAAAATTGCTACATTACCACCTTCAGCTCAAATTGGTGGTACAAGCTTACTCATCATCGTAGGTGTAGCATTAGAAACGATGAAGACATTAGAAAGTCAGCTTGTGAAGCGTCATTATAAAGGATTTATAAAGAAAGTGAACTAACATGTGAGCATAAAGAAACCCTCTCGTATATACAGCGAGAGGGTTTTGTTATGTACATTACTCATTTGAACTTATACACTATTATATTAATTCTATTGTCATAAATACACTATTTGGATCTTCTTTATATTGTGAGAACGGATTACAATATTGAAACCCCATACTAATATATAATTTTCTAGCTGGTTTAAACGCGTCCATAGAACCTGTTTCTAAGCTTAGTCTCTTATAACCACGGTGCTTTGCTTCTTTCATAATATGTTGGAGCAGTCGTTTTGCAACACCTTTCCTTACATGCAAAGAAGAAGTTTTCATTGATTTAATCTCTCCATGTTGAAGGTCAAGTTCTTTAAGCGCACAGCACCCAACTAAACTACTTCCTTCCCACGCACTCCAAAAAGTGATTTCAGGTTTACGTAACCCCTCTAAATCTAGAGCGTGCCTACTTTCTGGTGGAGAATGTAATGCCATACTTTGCAGGTGATCCATTAATAAATTTTTCACATCAGAATTAGTTAAATCATCTATTTTTATCTCCATAATAATTCCCTTCATATAACTTATTTTCTTATTTCTACGTCAATAACAGAAAAAATATTTCAATATAATATGTAGATTGATTAGTTTTTATAGCTTATATAAATCAAGTGGTTGTATTTGTACAAAACGGTTATTCCATACAGATTCATGGTGTTCTATAATTTGTTTTGCGCTAAGAGTATTACTACTTAACGTACTATGAGCTTCTCTTACTAACAGATTATGTTGGTATCCCTTACTATAAGCAATTCGGATTGTCGTATCTAAACAAAATTCAGTTTGTGCACCCACAAAAATTAATTGTTCCACACCTAGTTTTTGTAACGTTTCTTCTAATACAGTTTGATAGAAGGAATCCCATGTAATTTTCTCAATTACAATGTCATTACTGTCTCGATACAATCCTTTATGTAATTCCCAAGCGTGTTTCCTCTTCGCCATTTCATCTGATGAATTTTGATCTGTATGTTGAATGAAAATAACCGGTATGTCATCTCTTTTTGCCCAATCAATAACCGTATTCACATTTTTAAGTAATTGCTCATGCTGATATAAAGAATTTTTTCCTCTGAGAAAAAAATTCTTGTAAATCGATAACGATCAATACTTGTTTCATATCCATCTCTAACCCTTTTATATGCATATTGTAAAACTGAAAAAGGCCCTAATATATACGGGCCTTTTTATTAACATGACACATAATTATAGCATATAAAAATTGTAATTAATCGTATTTTCAGTTTTTAAACAAAAACATTACACTATTTCTAAATGTAACAGCTAATATATACTACATTTCCTTTTTCAATAACTTACCTTGTTTAAAATACAGCCCAAGTGTAGAACGATTTGCTAAAAATACACCGATTAAAATTAAACAAGCTCCAATTCCCATTGCTGGATTTATCGGTTCACCTAAAATTATATAACCTACAATAACAGCAATTAATGGAGATACATACAACCAAGTTGATGGGAATACTGGATTAGTCTTTGATAAAAGCCAATAATATAAACCATGCCCACCAATTGACCCTACAAATATGAGATATAAAATTGGCCACTGTACACTCCAAGATGTTAATACAGCTGGATTAGGCTGTTCCATTACAACAGATACAATTAATAGCAAGATCCCTCCATAAAACATTTGAATACCGTTAATAAGAAACGGTGATACTCTCGGGAAATCTGAAAGTATTTCTTTTGAATAAATAGAACCAATTCCATAAAACAGCTCCCCCACTAAAATAACAAGGCAAGCGATGCTCCCTATGAATGTAAGTTCTTGATGCATTCCAGGTAAAGAAATACAAAAAACACCTATAAGTGCAATGAGTAATGCAAAGAGTTGCTCTTTTTGTAATTTTGTTTTGTTTCTCCTTGATTGTAATAATAAGATCATCATCGGACCTGTTGCGGAAAGCACTGCTGCTAATCCAGAAGAAATATACTGTTCTGCCCAATACAACGTTGCGAATGTCATAAAAGTTAAACAAAAACCAGCGTACATAATACGTTTTGATAATAAATAAGGCATAACATGCTTTCTCTTTACTTTAAAAATAGTGATAAGAATAAGACCTGCTAACAAGAAACGAATACCAGCTGAAAATAATGGTGGTGTGCCCGCTTCAATCCCGATTTTTATCATTAAAAATGTTGTTCCAAAAATAATACATACTAAAATATAATTAAAAATGACCATTTTGCTTCCTCCTTTTTACTCTTGAAATGAGTATAGAGGATATGGTGTATAACAGTGTATCAACGTATATAACAGTTGAACGAATATGTAGTTGATTACCTGCATCTTTTTCGCTTTAATTGAATTAAAAAGAAAAATGGGTGAATTCATGAAGATTGTACTGCGTAAAGAATCTAACATACCGTATTATCAACAAATCTATATGCAAATTGTTGATAGAGTTCAAAGCGGGATGCTTTTAAATGGCGATTACCTCCCTTCTTTACGTTCGATGGCAGATGATTTACAAATTAGTTTATTAACCGTTCGTAAAGCTTATAAGCAGTTAGAATCAAGAGGTTATATTCGCATCGAACAAGGAAAAGGTGCCTATATACACAAACAGGCGCGGGAAAATTTCAAACCAATTCCGTATCAATGGCAACAAAAGAAATCCATTAATGTTATGCGTTCTCAATATGTAATGAATCAACACCGTAAATATTACGATTTTTCACAAGCGATCCTGTATCCGCGTTTATTACCAAATCCCTTTCTTTCAGATGAGATGCAAAAATTAATCAATAAAGATCAGATGATACTGGCTACTTACGGACCTGTTCAAGGCGATAACGAACTCCGAATTGAAATAGCAAATTACTTAAAAGAGCACCAACAATTCGTTACGGATCCATCTCAATTATTAATTACAAGTGGTGCCCAGCAAGGAATCGATTTAATTGCCCAAACATTATTAAAACCTGGAGATATAGTATTAGTAGAAAGTCCATGTTACGGTGCGGCACTTGATGTATTTGTCAATAAAGGCGTTCAAATAATTCCTGTCGATCTTGATAACCATGGAATTCGCTCAGACTTAATCGATGATATTTGTCAAAGGAAGAATCCTGTCTTGTTATATGTGAATCCTACTTTTCAGAACCCGACAGGTACTGTGATGAGTAAAGAAAGAAGAATGGAACTTATAGAACTAGCAGCATTATATCAATTTTTCATTATGGAAGATGATTCTTTCGGAGAGATTTATTTTGAGGATATTACAATTCCACCTCCTATTAAAAGCTTTGATACAAATGGTCATGTTATATATTTAAAAGGGTTTAGTAAAACATTAGCACCTGGTCTTCGCATCGCGGCGCTTGTAGCTGAAGGTCCTATTTTTGAATGGTTATATGCCGTGAAGGCTTCGATGGATATTGGTAGTCCTTTATTAACACAAAAGGCACTACTTCCCTTTTTACGGGCGGAACGAATGAAAAATCATTTAGAAAAATTACGTACAGCTTTACAAATTAGACGTGATATAACAATTGAAATATTATCTCCGTTAAAAGAAATAGAATTTCAAACACCAAAGGGTGGATTTAACTTATGGGTTACGCTCCCACAATCAATCGACTCTTTTACATTATTACAAAAAGCAAATGAAGTAGATGTTTCTTTTTTACCTGGAACAGCTTGTTTATTAAACCATGAAACAAAATATAATCAATTACGAATTAGTTATTCCATGTTAAATGAAAAAGATATGCTGATTGGTTTAGAGAAATTACATGATACAATAGGTAAATTTATATAGAGGTATCTTCACATGCCCATTAAACTAAGAAAAGCAAGTACCCCAAAACAAAAATTGTACATTTTTTGTTTTGGGGTACTTGCTTCGTTTTATGAACTAGATTCCCATTAGCATTTTGATACTTGTATATACATTTTTTTTGCTGTATACAAAAACCATGCTTTGATATTATCTATAGCATGGTAATTATTTTAACTACTATAATACTACTAAATTGTTAGCTTATTTATTGAACTCATTAACTGGAAGAAATATTCAAGTTTATGAGTCTTATTTAAGTTATACCATGAATGAAGTGTATCTGGTGCAAATACATCTAATTTTTTCAGTACTTCCATCGCAAATTCCAGAGGAGCTACTCCTAATGCAGTAATTAAATTCTCACCAGATGCTACAGGTCCCATTTCATAAAATTTTTCTCCTTTATAATTAGGACAAACCATTTTAATATACTCTAAACTATTACTTGTATGCTTTCTAGAATCTAAGCATCCAAAATTTGCAAGACCCTCAGTTGCACCACAAATTGCAGCAATAATAGTACCAAGCTTTAAGGCCTCACCAACTTTTTTCAAGATAGGTTCATGTATATTTTCGCTCCAGGTATTCCCAATCTGACATAGTATTAAATACATATAGATAAGCTTTTCTTGTTTGCATCGAATAACACTCTAATCATAACTTATATCGTCTATTATAAAGATAACTATTAATTCCAACAATTCTTCAACAAGCGTATACATCAAGAGTTGACCTAATTTTCCTCGAAATATAATCTATCTGTTATTTATAATTGCTTTTCGAGCTTTTTCTGTATCATCAAAGTGAATCGTTTTATTTTTTAAAATTTGATATGTTTCGTGTCCCTTACCCGCAATTAAAACAATATCATTAGAAGCTGCCATTTTTATTGCGCTGTTTATAGCTAATTCACGGTCTGTTTCTACGCTATATTTTAAATTATTACTTTGCAAAATTCCTTTTTCAATATCTTTAATTATTGTCAAAGGATCTTCAGAACGCGGATTATCAGAAGTGATAAATACAAAATCACTATAGCTTCCAGCAATTCTACCCATTATAGGGCGTTTTTTTGTATCTCTATCTCCTCCACAACCGAAAACTGTAATGATTTTACCTTTTGAAAACTCACTAATTGTAGAAAGTACATTTTCTAATGCATCAGGTGTATGAGCATAGTCCACTAATACCAGAAAATCCTGATTTCCGTCTATGATCTCCATTCTACCTTCAATGCTCTTTAAGTTAGATAAACTGTCACTAATGTTTTTAAGAGGGATACCTTCAACCAATGAAGTTGTTATTGCTGCTAATGCATTATAAATATTAAAGCGTCCTACTAGACTAAGATTAACTTCTATTTCTCCATTAAAGGAAGAAACTAAAAATCGAATTCCTTTTGGACTTAAAGTTATATTCTTTGCTTGAACATCCGCTTCATTATTTATTCCGTATGTAATAATTTCAGCGGAAGAAATTTCCTTAAAATAATCTACGGATGAATCGTCTGCATTCAAAATAGCGAATTTTTTATCTGTTGGGGAGAACTTATTTCCTAGTCTTGAAAAAAGAAGACCTTTTACACGCCTATACTCTTCAAACGTTCCATGATAATCTAAATGATCTTGAGTTAAGTTTGTGAAAACAGCTGTTTTAAATATACATTCTCCTATTAAGTTTAACATTTTATATTATGTTGATGGTTTAAAATTCCAAATTAACTGAACAAAAACATTTATTATCACTTTAAATAAACATGAATAAATAAAAGAGCACTTGTTTCCGCAAGTGCTCTTTTAGGGATTTTGAGATACCCTATTAACGAAAGTTAATGTTACTAAAAAGGTTAAATGGGTATTAATAATATATGCTTGTCCTTTTTATTTGTGCATAATCTATATATAAAAATTGTAATTAGTATCTACAAACTTATCTTTTATAAGATCTTCAAAACATCTAATACTTTCGTTAAATTTTGGTACCAATTAATATTCTTCAACTTTTTTGCTATTTTTATAACGATATTATTAAATATTCCAGGAGCTAATCGAGGTATTACCGCATTTCTATAATCAACTTCCGTTTTTATATTTCTTTACTAAGTCTTGCAGTATACTGCTGTCGGTTTTATGATTTAGCTGTGTTTTATAGTAATATTATAATTTCATATAATTTTTTACCATTTATATATGTGAATTTAAAATAAAGTTGCACCGTTTTAAAAAAAGATGAACCGCAATCTTCAATATAATCTCAAAGGGATTTCGGGTTTTTTATTGAACTAAGGCAAGGAGCTTAATTCAAAACCTATTTCAAAGCTAAATCTAATGTAGATAATCATTAGACTAAATCTTTATTTATAACAACGACGATTCAATCAATTTCATAATTTGTTGTTTTGTCTGGCTCAAATAGTTTCTTCTTTTAGAAGAAATTAATAATCCTATAGGCATTTGGGGATCAAATCCCTTAACCTCAAATGATATATTACTTTGTTCTAAACTAGTTCCCTTAGGGATAATGCCTATTGCATTTCCAAAAACCATTTGTGGAATGAGATGTAATGCACTACAATTGTAGACTCTTTTAAAGGATAAGTTGTTTTCTGATAAGAAAGCATTCACAGATTGAGAATAATAACAACTATTCTCTCCAATTAAAATAGGGTAATTAGTGATATCAGATATTTCAACTGACCCTTTTTCTAATATTGGATGATGAGGATTATTGACAATAAATTCGATTTGTTCTTTACAAAGTGGAGTGAAATTCAGATTGGAACTATTTTTGTTGTTTCCACAAACAGCAAAATCGAGCTTATTTTGATCGATCATTTGTGATAAAAGCGCTGTATTTCCCATGACAAAATCACAATGTATGTACGGTTTCTCATTGTTTAAATATTTTAATATAGACGGGATTAATTTTTTAGCAACAGATTCTGTTAGTCCTATTTTTAATGTTCCTTTCTCCTCACTGCTTATACGCTGCGCTTGAGTTATTGAATAATCCCAATGCATTAACAAGTTATCTACTTCTTCTACAAATAAAGTACCTTCATCTGTTAATCTGGCATCCCATCCTCGTTCAAATAGAAGAAATCCTAGTTCCTTTTCTAGTTTTTTTATATGTGTTGTTACGGTTGACTGAGCATAGTTTAATTTTTTTGCCGCAAGTGAAAAAGTTCCTTCTTCGACAATCGTTTTAAATGTATTTAACTCTTTTATTTCCATTTTGACACCTCATCTTTATCGATTTTATTGATAATCTTATGGTTTATTTTCAATTATACAAATCAAAGTCGTGGAAGTAAAATAAGGTTATAAGAAAGGGAGTGAATATATGCCGTTTGTCCATGTTTATTATCGAGAAGGTCTATTGAATAAAGAAGAGTTAAAAAAGGTAAGCAATAGTATTCATCATTCATTAATTGAACATTTTAAAATTCCAGAAGATGATTATTTTCACATGTGTTTACCCTATCCATCGAATCAATTTTTTTACGATCCATATTATCTCTTAGAAGAAGAGAAAAAGAGATCAGATAAAACGATACATATTTCTATTACATGTGCGCCAGGAAGAACAATAAATCAGAAAAGGAATTTGTATCAATCCATCTCGGAAGCTTTTTATCATCATTTAAACATCTCTACAACTGATATTTTTATTACATTAAACGAGTCATCTGCTGAAAACTGGTCATTTGGTCAAGGAATAGCACAAATGGTTAATACGAAGGAGGAAAAAGAATAGTGAATGATCGTATCGAATCCAATATACCAAAGAAAATGAGAGATATTGCTCCCGATTTTGTTGATTACGGTGAAAACATATTATTTGAAAGAGTATGGAAAGATCCTACTTTAACATCAAAAGAAAGAAGTTTATGTACACTATCTGCTCTAATTAGTATTGGCAATACTGAACAACTACCATTTCATCTACAATTAGCTGAAAAAAATGGAATTAACGAAAAGGAAATTATTGCTTTGATAACACATATGGCCTTCTACGTTGGATGGCCTAAAGCAGCTGCAGCGCTAAACGTAATACTGAGTAAAAAATGACCATATGATATCTCTTTAAAGCATCTATTTAACAGGAAACGCTAATATCAAACTATGTAAGAATCGTTTAGAATTACAGGAAATACTCCTAGCTTCTCAAATGATTTTTTTACAAATCCTTTCAAATCATTGCCTATACACTCCTATTAAGTTTAACATTTTATAGTATATTGATAATTTAAAATTCGGAATTAACTGAATAAAAATATTTATTATCACTTTAAATATACATAAAAAAATAAAAGAGCACTTGTTTTCGCAAGTGCTCTTGCTAGGGAGTTTGAGATATCCTATTAACGAAAATTAAGGTTACTTAAAAAGTTGATTGAATCTAAATAATATTTGCTTGTCTTTTTATTTGTGCATAATCTAGATATATAATTTTTGTCGTAAACAATTATTTTTTCATATTATATTGATTTAGTATCTTTTCTAGCATTTCCAAAGTAATCGGTTGTGCCTTAGTAGTTAGTTGATACCCAATACGTCCGTTCGTTTCTACTGTTGCTTGTTGTAAATTCGTTATATCATGAATACCTTTTTCTCTCAAATGCATAAATAATTGTTGTTCCGACATTTTTGCACGTAACAAATTCTTTGTTAAAATTTCTCCATTTTCTATAACAACAATGCTATTTCCATTTAAAAATCCTTCTACTTTTCGTGATTTCAATTCAAAAAAGTGAATGATAAGTAAAACACTCGCAAAAATAAACGCAGCAAAAATAGATGGGACTACTTTCCTGCTTAATACAGGCTCTACAATAATTCGTCCTATAGAAACAACGATAATAATTTCAGCTCTCGTCATTTGGCTAACAGATTTACTACCTGTTAATTTCAAAACAAGAATGCCAGTAAAAATTAAAATAATACTTTCAAAAAGAATATGCATGTAAGTCCAATCCTTTAATGGTAGTGTACGACTAGTATTCCCATTAAAGGATTACTTTTATTATTTCATCCTATTTATACATTCACCATATTCTTAAACTCTTCAGTCCATGAAGGATATAGAGGTATCCACCCATACTCTTTACGTGCCTTACTATTTGAAGCTCCGCGCTCCCAACTGTTTCTGCCTATTTTAACATTTGGCTTCGGCGCACCAAGTATAGCTGCATAAACAGGTAACCAAATTTTACTAGCTGCTGGATAATCATCTACAATATTCACTGCCCCTGATGGCCAATTCAGAGCTAACACAGCGGCCCGAGCTGCGTCTTCCACATGTATAAAAGAACTTATACCATCGGTCGCTACAACCTCTTTATTGTGAACTTGATTCGCAATGACTCCATTTTCTTCATACCATGTTCCTGGTCCATAAAGCGTGCCATAACGTAGGATAACAAATTCAGGTATTTCAGAAATAGCTTCTTCTAATTTCACTATGCCATTAATGGTGACTTGTCGAGGCATAAGAGCAGAAATATCTAGTATATCTGTCTCTGTCGCAGGTATATCTCCTGATTCGTAGGCCCAAGAAATACTTTGAACGATTATTTTCTTTACACCTACATTTTTTGCAGCATCAACAAGGTTTCGTGTACCCTCTATTCGGATTCTAGCATTATCCTCTAAACTCCAAGCTGATAATGCTGTTAATTGATGAATGACTACATCTGGTTTTGCTTCTTCTAATGCAGAGAATACTTCTTTACGGTTAAACACATCCGCTATTAGCGGTAAAACACCAATTTTCTTCAGTGTCTCTACTTGCGATCCATTACGAATCATTGCATATACAGTATGCCCCTCTTTTAATAACATTGGTATTAAAGAGCGTCCTATTACACCTGTTGCACCTGCTACAAAAATCTTCATACGTATTCCTCCTCATTATGAATGTCATAAATAAGACGAAGTACTTCTGTAATGCGTGACAAGTATGGAGAAATATTTTGTCTACATGTTATATTAATAGCACACTAAAGCTTTTAAAGGAGAGGTTAGCTCTTTTTCATGTAATACTTCTGTAATGTTAAAAGAGCATTGTACATCATGTATTTGAAACTAAAATCTACAATAATAAACTATCTACAAAATGTTTACTAGGATTCAGATAAAAATTTAATAATAGAAGTGACTCCCCAAATGAAAGTCGCAAATGGAGTAATGATATACATAGTAAATTCAAAAGCAGTCAGCTTTCTCTCTCGTTTTATATTCTTTAAATACCTATAAAAGCAAAATGAACATAAAAGCATAAGTAATATAGACATTTGGTGTAAATCTTCTATTATACGAACTGCCATATGCTTCATCCCCCCGTATAAACTATACTTTAAGAATACTATCAAATAGGGATTAATTACCATTACCTTTACGGAAAATCTATAATATTTAAAATACATTAATTAAAAAAGATTAACTTTGATTTAAAACATTCTCCTCGAAGTATTTTCCCCAATCCGATCTTCTTCCATCTATATCTGTAAATCCATACTCCCTTGCTAATTCCCACGAACTAAGTGCTCGGCCTTTTTTCCCATGAACGCTTGGATCACTTGCTAAAGCTGCAATCGCTCGTCCAATAAAGAAAGGAGTCTCAGATGCAATAAAATGAGGATCTTTTTTTGCTCCTTCTTGCCAATTCTCCTCGGTTACACCAAATATATCTAACATCGCTTCGGAACGAAGAAATCCTGGGCTAACCGCAACAGCTGTAATATTATGCATCTCTAAATCTTTCGCCATAGCCTCTGCTAAATGAATTGTTGTGACTTTTGCTAAACTATAGTATAAGTTACCGCGATATTGATAATCGACACCGTCTGTAATTTCAATCACAAGTCCCTTCTTATTTTTCACCATTAATGGTACACCGTAATAACTCGTCATCATATGGGAATGAACTGCTCTTTGCTGCATTAATAATCCGTTATGTAAATCGTGTTCCCAGAAAGTTTTCCCCCATTCAGTTAAAGGATCACCGCCCCAAACATCATTTACTAATATATCAAGCTGACCATTTTGTTCTTCTTGAATCTTTGTAAATAATGCTTTAATATCTTCTTCTACCGTATGATCAACACGAACCGTAATTCCCCTACCGCCTTGCTTTGTAACAAGCTCTGCGGTTTCTTCAATCGTTTCTGTTCGTCCCATTGATGATAAATCTTCCTGTTACATATACAGTTGCGCCAGCTTCACCAAGCATCATCGCAATTCCTCTTCCAGCACCTCGTGTTGCCCCAGCTACAACTGCACCTTTTCCTTGTAATGGTTTCATATCATTCTCCTTAATTTTTATTATCAAGCTTAATTATTTTTGGTATATGCTCACTATCATATTTTTTCGTATAGATTTCTCCATCTGGAGTAACAAATTGTAACGTGATTTCACCACAAACGCCATTAATAATTTCAAATTCACCTTGTAGATTTGAAATAGCGCGTTCCTTACTTTTAACGAAATCTTCGTAAATTCTCACATTAGATATAGGTTCGTTGTTATGATCCACTACAACACCTCTCGTATACATAGCAACTGCTATACATTCGTCACTTTCTTTATTATATATAGTAATTGCAATCGCTCCAATTACTATAGCAATACATACAAACAAGGCTCTTATTTTTCGCTTCATAACAAACCTCCTTATACGTATTATTCTTTTTTGAAATGAAAATCTAGACGCCCCAGTCGTTTTACTTCCTCAATTACTTTGTGAATACCTTCTTCAATCTTATCCTCCTTTATATTCGATACGTTTAACTTTAACAGCCTTTTTTTATGAAAATCCTTTAAATAATTTTTATCAATAGAATCGATACTTATTTGATTTTCCCTTAATTTTTTTATAAGTGTTTCCGTAATTATGTTTTTCTGCATTTCTAAACAAGTGTGTATTCCAAGTTTGTTCCGCTCATTATATATAAATAAAAACGGGTTTTCATTTTGTATCTTTTCTAATGCTTCTGCTAGTTTTTTTGATCTATTATAGTAGGATGATTTAATTTTATTTTTATGACGTTCAAACATACCGCTCTTTATATAAATTTCTAACGCAGCTTGAGAAATCATTGGACTATCAATATCTAATATCTTTTTATATTTATGGAAATTATTTGCGATAGATAGTGGAATGACTGCAACTCCAACTCGTAAACCTGGAAAAATAATCTTTGAGTAACTTTTCAAATATATAACATGTTTACAATTATCATGGCTATATAATGGATTCACTTTTGAATCGTTTTCTAAGTCTGCTAAATAATCATCTTCCACTATAAATACATTATATTGCTTAGCCAATCGAACGATTTTTTCTTTCTCATCCATAGAATAAGACGTTCCAAGCGGATGGTGATATCTCGGTATGGTATAAAAGAATTTGATTTTTCCTGTTTGGAATATACGTTCCAATTCATACAAATCGATACCTTCATTTGTACGTTTGATACCGATTACAGGAATTTGATTTATTTCTAGATATTCAATATATAGATGATAAGTTGGCTGTTCAATTAATATTGTTTCATTTTCATTCGGAAATGGTATTGAAGTTAATATAGCAAGTGCTTGCTGCACACCTGACGTTATAAATATATTTTCTTCTCTTGTGAAAACTTGATAGTTTGCTAACTGTTTTTGCACAACCGAAATTAAAGATGGTAATCCCTTAGGTGTTCCGTATATAAACAAATCGTTCTTATATGTATCAATCGCTTTATTAATACAATGTTGAAAATCTAAGTATGGAAAAACATCTGGATCTGGGGCTGAAGAAGCGAAATCAATCATCTCGTTATTTTCTATGTAACTCCCAGATTTTTTAACAACGTAGTATCCACTTTGAGGTACAGAATAAATAATATGGCGCTTTTCTAACTCATGAAGCGCCCGTATTATTGTGGCCTTATTACATTCATATTGCGCAACGAGTGATCGAATAGACGGTAATTTCTTCCCTTCTTTTATCTCTCCATTTTGAATCATGCTTTCTAAGTCGTTTAAAACATGTAAATACTTATACATTATTACACCTCCTATATTTAATTTGTACCGGTACAGTTTACATTTGTTCACATTGTAGCACTAGATCAGAAAGATTACCATGTACGTATACTGGCCAGTAAGAAATCAACTATATTGAGGTGGAATTATGCAAAATACGACAAAGGCATATTTATCAGCATTACTCTATTCATTTATTATTGGATTCTCATTTCTGTTTGTGAAATTAGCATTAACAGTTACAAGCCCTCTGGATACACTGGCTCACCGTTTTACAGTCGCTTTCGTAATAGCGACCATTCCGATTATTTTCGGTTTTGTAAAGTTAAATATATCATTTAAAAACATACTCGCCCTTTTGCCACTTGCAATATTTTATCCAGCATTATTCTTTGCATTCCAAGCATTCGGTTTAGTGTATACAAGTTCATCTGAAGCTGGAATTATACAAGCTGCTATCCCTATATTTACGATGATACTAGCTTCATATGTTTTAAAAGAGTATACGAATACATGGCAAAAAACATCTGTACTTATTTCTGTCATCGGTGTCATTTATATATTTATCATGAATGGTATAGGTGCTCATGAAACTAGTTTCATCGGTGTTATTCTCATTTTATTATCTGCGTTATCATCTGCTTTTTATAATGTGTTAGCTCGAAAAATGACCAAGAAATTCAAGCTAATGGACTTAACTTACACGATGACAGCAATCGGTTTTATTACTTTTAATTTTATCGCTATCGTTGACCATATAAACAAAGGGACAATAACTGTATACTTCCAACCATTTACGAACGGAACATTCCTTATCTCCATTTTATATTTAGGTTTACTATCATCCTTGCTGACAGCATTATTATTAAATTATTCATTATCTTATATTGAAGCAGCTAAGATAAGTGTTTTCAGCAACTTATCTACTCTTATCACAATTATCGCCGGGGTTATTTTTTTGCACGAGCAAATCGCCTACTATCATATCATTGGTACAATTGTAATTGTTCTTGGGGTAATAGGTACAAACTTTTTGGGTGAAAAAGGAATCATAGCAAAAAAGAAGAATATCTCCATGAATAAATAAAAAGTGAGGGATATATAATGCAGCGCTTAAATATGATTGATATTGGTAATGTACTGGAATTAGAAAAAGCTCTTTCCGCTTTATTAGATATACCGATTTCTTCAAAGCTAGACCTTGAAAACTGGTTAAAAGAGCAATCTAAATTAATTTGGGAAATCGAAGAACAGCTAAGATCTCATTATATTGCTTTTCAATGTAAGACAGATAATCAGGAGATTAAAGATACGTTTGAATACGACCAGCAGCACGTAAGACCACTTTTAAAACGTTATCAAAATTTATATGATAATAAATACTTAGAATCACCTTTTCGAATGGAATTAGATTCTAAAGTATATGGCTTGTTAGATACTAAAATACAAAATGCTCAAACGTTATTTTGTGAGAAAAATATTGAATTAGAAATTAAAGAGGATAAATTTGTAACAGCGTATTTCGAAATCACAGGGGGTTTAACTGCAATATGGGATGGCGAAGAAAAAACGATAACTGAATTACAATCATATTTACAAGATCCAAATCGAGATACGCGCAAAAAAGCAAAAACACTTATCTCAGAACAGTTTTTATCTGTTGAAAAAGATTTACAACAGATTTTAAATGAATTAATTATAATCCGTCATCAAAAGGCAAAAAACATTCAATTAGGTAATTATCGTGATTATATGTTTAAGAAATATGAGCGCTTTGATTATACGCCTGGTGATTGCTATGAACTAGCCGAATCAATGCGTAAGTATGTTGTGCCACTTAAAGATAAAATATTACATGAGAAAAAAGAGAAACTTCAAGTAGATACACTTCGTCCGTGGGATGTAGCAGCTGTGGCGCCGAATCAAAAAATGCTAAAACCTATTGGAAACGAAAAAGAATTAATCGAAAAAAGCACTTACATCTTCGACAAACTAGACCGTGAATTTTCCAGCTTATTAAATCATATGCATAAAAATAACTGCTTAGATTTAGGAAGTCGTAAAGGGAAAGCTGCTGGTGGCTTTTGTGAGTACTTACCGGCTTCTCAACTATCTTTTATTTTTATGAACCTTAATTATACACAAGATGATATTCTTACTTTTATACACGAAATGGGTCATAGCATTCATAACGAGTGTATAAAAGGGCTGGAACTACGACAATATAAAGAAATCCCCGCTGAAACAGCTGAACTAGCTAGTATGACAATGGAATTATTTTCAGTAGAATACTGGGATACTTTTTATAAAGACGCAGAAGATTTGAAGCAAGCAAAAATCGAATTCTTTAAAAGTGTTATTATGTATTTACCTAACATGCTTATCGTTGATCAGTTTCAGCACTGGCTATATGAAAACCCTAAGCATACTTCTGGGGAAAGAAATAAAAAGTACTTAGATTTGCAGAAAACTTATCAATCTAACGTAGTACATATAGATGGTTATGAAAACTGGTTAGCAACTGGTTGGTTACCTGTACTACATATTTTCGAAGTACCATTCTATTATATCGAATATGCAATCGCACAACTTGGTGCGCTGCAAATGTATAAACAATATAAAGATAACCCTAAACAAGCACTAGAAAATTATAAAAAAGCTCTATCTCTAGGTAGCTCAAAATCTATAAAAGAAGTATATGGCACAGCTGGCATTCGCTTTGATTTTTCAGGTGATACAATAAAAGAATTGATGGCATTTGTAGAAGATGAATTGGAGTTACTTGAACGAATATAATTTAAAAGATGCACCTATTATATTAGGTGCATCTTTTTACTGTTTTCTCTTCGGATCAAACGGGCTTTTCATTTTGTTTTATTAATAAGTTCTATATATTGTGAATCTCCATAACCTATTGTTGGGAAAAGATCGAATAACCTTTTAATTAGTTCGGATGTTGATAAATCTTTATTTTTTGAAATGTACTTTATTACTGCATTATTTTCTTTTAACATATTTTGATTCGTTGTTTGTGCCAATTCGAACCACCTTTTGTACGTCTAGACAGAATACGCTGTGCATGAGCGAGCTTCTTCTCTAATATACGAAACCATTTCGGATTGTGAAACACCTCACCCGTTGAGAGAATGGCAAAGGTTTTCACACCAACATCCACACCAACAGATGAACCTGTCTTAGGCAGTTCTTGTACTTCCACTTCGGCAAGAATCGAGACAAAATATTTTCCACTTGGATTCCTTCTTACAGTAGCGCTCAGAATTCTTCCTTCTACTTCGCGACTTTTAGCAAATGTGAAAAGGCCAAGTTTAGGTAACTTCAATTTATTATCCATAACCGCCATATTCCCATTCGTGTGCTTTGTTGTATGCGATTGGACTTTATTCTTTTTAGACTTAAACCTGGGTGCTTTATTTTGTTTTTTGAAGAAGCGTGAATAAGAGTCCGTGAGGTTCTGGAGAGAAGATTGCAGAGCCGTGCTGTCCACTTCTTTTAACCATACAAATTCTTTCTTAAGCGTAGGTAATTGCGAAGAACAAGTGCCATAGGTTAATCCTTTCCCTGTTTCTTTATATACATCATTCCATTTTGTCAAAAAGTAATTGAATACAAAACGCGAGCAACCGATTGTTTTCGCAATGCGTATTTTTTGTTCTGTATTAGGATAGATACGGAACTTATACGCTTTATGGACGAGCACCACTTTCACCCCATTTCCTATTTTGGGTTTCCTACATACTTTTTCATGACACTTATGAGAACGATATCAGAATGTAGCAGAAAAAAATACTTCTCTCGTATCATTTCTTCTTTTTTTGTAGAAAGTCCTTTTTCATCCTTCAAAAATGTATACGTACAGATAGACTTTTATAATGGAAGCATTTCGTATATTTTAGAATGCTTCCTACTATCCCGTTTACCTTCTATACAAATTGATTCTGTTACCTCGTAGCAAATCTTCAACAAGAAGAATCTTTAGGCTTTTACCTAACCGCCATTCATCTCCCACCTACTCATCGGACCATGTCCTATTCATTCCTTGAGGTGAGAGTCTTCTGTCGGGAAATGATAAATTTCGTTATTTATTTTTTAACTCTTGTAATTACCATTTTCCCCCTTATACAATTCGATTCGTATCATCTTTAAAGCCGATACAAATTTATAGTATCTTAATGGTAATGGGACAAGGCTCCATTATGTTAAATAATATAATGACACAATTGACAAAATACACGATATTGTTATAATAATAAATTGTTACATAGGTAACAAAATAATGTTTTTCAGTGATAAGGATGTGCAATTATGAAACAACACAATGAACAAATAAGTGAAAAAAATAAAAAAATAAAAGTTGAACGTGTACAAACTGGAATTAGGATGGAAAAAAGAATGGTAAAAGTTTTGAAAGCGATGGCAGAGTATCATGATATTTCACTAGGCGTTCTTCTTGAAAGAATAGTTCTTCATTCTTTTGAAAACAAACCTGTATTTAGTGAAGAAAGTCTTGAAAAAGTTAAAGCTATAAAAGAAGTTTATGATATGGATTATGGTCTAGAAATAAGCCGTCAGTGGAATGATTCAGAAAACTAAAATGATTATTTTTAAATACAGTACCATCTAGATTTTTTGTAAAAGATTCATGAAGTAAAAAAGCTAAATAAAATTATCAGGAGCGATATGAAATGAAATTTAGTACATTAACAATATTTGACCATTACCCCCATCTGCTTTCTCGAACTCCTAAACAATTCTATAACGAGGTATTGGAGCAAACGGTTCGAGCTGAAAAAATGAACTTTGACGGAGTATGGTTTACAGAACATCATTTCTCTGATTTTGGAATTAATTCCTCTCCTGCCGTTCTGCTCGCTGCGGCATCTCAAAGGACAAACAAAATTCGCCTTGGTGTGGGGGTTTCAGTACTTCCATTACATAATCCTTTACGAGTTGCTGAAGATTATGCGATTGTTGATCTTTTATCAAATGGAAGATTAGATTTCGGATTAGGTAGTGGCTATGATCAGAGGGAGTTTGATGGGTATAATATTTCATTGGAGGACAAAACTGAGCGTTTTAACGAGTCTCTAGAGGTAATACGTAAGGCGTGGTCAGGTCAATCTTTTTCTCATCAAGGAAAGTTTTTTCAATACAAAGATCTTAAACTTAGTGTCCAACCAATTCAAGCTCCGTTTCCTCCGCATTGGATTGCAACTTCTAGTGAAAAAGGTGTTGGGCATGTTGCTAATATGGGAAGCAATTTCATGGCGCTTGGGTTTAGTAAATCAAGGGATGAATTAGCAAAGCTGATTGATACATACAAGAATATGTATCTGAAGGCAGGATACGGTAATCCAGAAGAGCTGGAAATCCCTGTTGCATTTCATGTTCATGTTGGTGAAACATATGCAGATGCTGAATACAATGCAAAAGGTCCTTATCAATTATTTATGAATACTCCACGTGGGACGAATATCTCATATGAAGACCTTAAACATAAATTCAATCCAGTAATAGGAAGTCCTGATGAAGTTATTAAACAAATTCAGTCCTACAGGGAAATAGGTGTTACGAATTTTATGGCCGTAATGAATTTTGGTGGATTAGAACATCATAAAGTACTTTCCTCCCTAGACTTATTTGGTAAGCACGTAATCCCTGCATGTAAGTGAAAAAACGATAGAATAAATTACACTTCAAAAACTTTCAGAATAATGATGTAAAATACTAATCTTTACATTTCTTTAAAACTAATTAAAACTACCACTTCCTACAATTAAATAGAAAGTGGTAGCTTTAATTTTTTTGGAATATCGGAATGAAACTGTGGAGTATGCACGACAGAAAACGAATATCTTTCTTGAATAAATGATACTTCATTGTGACTAAAATCAAATAGAACACTATTTTTCTTGAAGTTCTCTTGGATCTTTTGTAAATACATAGCATCCGGTGTTCCGAAAGAAATGTGTACTTTTGGCGGCAAAGCCTTCATTGCGATCGGAATCCAAGGTCGTTGCCACCAGCTCACAACAATATATGCCGTGCCACTAATGACAAAATTGAAAATATCTCCATCTTCCATCGTATTCATGCATAAATTAGATTTTAGCCATTTTGTGAATACAGGTACACTTTTAACTGGAAGGCCTATTTCTCTTACATATAAAATGTTAAGGGGTGAATACGGAACTAAAACATCTTCTTCAACATAATTATGTGCAATGATTTCAAGAAGGTTGCCATCTCCATCTCGAAAATATAAATTTAATCGACCATTTTCTTCATCAATTGTGTGACCGTCTGCCCATTTAACTATGAGTACGCCTGATTTTCCAAGCCACTTTGCAGTTTCATGGAACTTTGAAAATGGGATTTCAAAAGCAAAATGAGCTGGAGCAATTGGCTCATATATTTCTTGAAAACTAATTGTTGTATAAGGTGTTATTTCAAATTGAACGAAAGTCGTGGTTTCTTTCTTTATTGGAAAAGATAATATATCTCTGTAAACTTGTTTTACGCCTTCTATTGATACAGTTTGCAGTTTTATATCTGAAATGTGTGTAATCATTGTAATATACCTCCCAATTCATTATGTCTATTCGTATTGTATTCCAATAACTAGCAGGAAAAATCAATCTGCAGGTTGAAATTCAAATTATTAAACTACAACTTTTGTGGTAGAAGAACTTCGTTGATACACTTAAAAAGGTGAATGTTTTTAAATTTATCTTTACAATCTTACCCATCGCTCTTTCTCCAGGTACAAATTTTACATTAGCTGTATCGAGCGCAGCTTATTCTTGTTTTATTTTGCTATACAGCAATTCGTATCAATATTTGAATAGCACCTTAAATAGGATGCATTATTTTTTATTGCTTTAAAAGTTTGGTTTTAAGTAATATTTATTAACAAAACTTCATTTTGAAGTCCTTAAAAACAAATGACTAGCACAAACGTTCGTATCAAGGTATAATAATACTATCTTAAAGTCAAAGGAGTGTTGTCTTATGAGTCAAAGAATTTCTTACTATGATGCTGCACCTGATGCTATGAAGATTATGATGGACATGGAAAAGTATACGAAGAATTCAACAATTAATCGGACTACTAGAGAACTTATAAAAATTAGAGTTTCTCAAATTAATGGTTGTGCTTACTGTATAGATTTACATACATCTGATGCACGTAAATTAGGTGAAACTGAACAAAGAATTTATTGTTTAAGTGCTTGGGATGAATGTGCTTTTTATACACCTGAGGAAAAAGTTGCTATTGAACTAGCTGAACATATTACCCTCATTCCTGCTAAAAGAGTTCCTGAATCCTTATATAAACGCGTACGTGAACAGTATGATGAGAAACAATATATTGATCTTGTATTAATTATTAACCAAATTAATAGTTGGAATAGACTTTCTATTTCAATGGGCAATACACCAGATAAAAAATAATTAGGCTAAACGGACATCTTAAGGTGTTCGTTTCTTTTTTGACTATACTATAGTAACTATTTCCTACACCGTACATTTAGTGAATACACTTTAAACGGGGTGATTCCTGTAATGTAAACCAATCAATCTACTGATTACTTAAACCAATTTCTTCTTATTTCTTCTACAACTATCTCTGGCTTATCCCAATGTAGTATATGAGTAGTGTCAGGAATTAACTTTACTGTCCCTCCTGTTTTCTCTTTAAAAATTGTTGCCGTCTTCCCTCTATATTCATCCCAGTTATGTGGGAATGTGGCACGAAGTAGTATTATGTTAGGTGGCATCTTCTCGTAAATATCTATCGTTTCATGCTTATGCATGCCTTTTATAATGCTACTAGCTGTTATACCTCTTGCATGCAAATACACTTTATCGTTCTTTTCTAAACCGAGATCTTTTACTGCTATTTCTAACAATGGAGACCATCTTGTATAGGCCTTTTTTTCACTTTTGAAGAAAGCTTCCCAACTATCAAATACATATTTTTCAAAGTCTTTTTCATAATAAGAGATTTCCTCTTCCATAGTTTCTTCGTGCATTCTTATTGATAGCCTCCATCAATAAGAATGCTTCCTAGTACTTTTTCTGGATGCTCTAATAAATAAAACAATGCCACAAAACTGCCCCGAGAATGTGATAAGAAATAGAATTTTTCGATTTCAAGGGTATGTAATACTTCATCTAACCATTTCACTAAACTCTGCATCTCATAATCTTCAACTCATTCAAATGTCCCTGTTTTACCATGTCCAGGTGCATCAATCGAAATAAGTCTATAATCTTCTTTCAGTTGCTCTGCAATTTCTATAAAGCTTAAACTCGTACTTCCTAATCCGTGTAAACAAAAGATAACTGGTTTATTTTTATTTCCCCAATCAGTAATATGCACATTTATTTTTTCGTTGTTAATAAAATAACGTTTCAAAATAATTATCCTCCATATTTTTAAATTTATATTATATTTATATTATTTTTTCCATCTCCTTTTTCACATGAACTATGTCATCTCATACCTACACAAAAAGGTGATTTCCACTATAGGAAATCACCTTATACATGAGTCTATCAAATAAAAAATGATGTTCATGTAGGAAGAATTAAGAATTAAGAATTAACAGCCGTTATCATAAATCGTTTGGAATTGGTCTTTATTCCCTTTTCTGTTTTATTTGCTGATACGAACTTTTGTAAAATATCAAAATCATCCTCTTTTTCACCGAATCTAGGAATAATAGGTGTATGTTTTAATAAGAAAATGAGATCTTCAGGTGTCTTATAATAATCGATTGCATCATACTCACGGATTTGTACAATATTAAACCCTGCATTACTTAGTTCATTTACATACTTTTCTTTTAAAGTGCCCTCTTTTTCACCTAAACATTGTCCTCTGCCAAATGCCTCTTTTATGTTTAATTTATCGGACTCACTAACTTGTTGTGTTAAGAAGAAACCATCTTTTTTTATTACTTTTGCTAGTTCAGACGCCACAAATGGTGCATGACAACTAGATGCAATATCAAAGAATGAACGTGGAAACGTCAAGTCTGCTGAATCCATTCTGAAAAAATTAACATTTGGCACATCTGCTGTTTTTAAGTTAGACTGTGCCGTTTCTATCATGCCACTTGAATTATCAATTCCAACTAAGAATAAAGCTGAAGATGCTATTTTTAGAATATTCTCTCCTCCGCCTGTACCAACATCGAGTAGAACATCTAATGGTGCACATCTTTCTCTTACTTCATCATAAAATCCCCATGTAGCACCTTCAGTTACATAATTTAGTTTACTAAAATTCCAACCGTTTGATTTTCCTACTTTATCATAAAAGTTTTTATACTCTAATTCATTCATCTTATTACATCCACCTTTCAAAAGGGTATTCCTCTATAAATAATGACGACTACCGAAATAGATTCAAAGTTTATATTTTGAAAAAGGGCATACTTCTCCCTTAATGGCTGGTACGCGTTTTTTCCAGCTCGAAAAACTAGTTACTTCGAACAAAACGGTAATACATCGACTTCACCCCATTTGAAAGATTATATTCATTATATCCTATAACAACACATTATACATATCTAAAATACAGGTTATTAAATAAACAGTCTATTTCTTTCATATAAGTTTACATAACAAAATTATTGTTTATATTAATCTTCTATTTTCATGTTATCAATAAATTCTAAATGTCCCCTTCTTCAACCACACATACTATCCAAAACACCACTGACCGTTCTTCCATGTTTTGATAAGCCATATTCCATTTTAGGTGGTATTTCTTGAAAAATTTCACGTTGAATCAATTGATCTTGTTCTAATTCACGAAGCTAATTCGCTAATGTTCCTTGGGATATTTCCGGTATGTGAGCTTTAGTTCACCAAAACGCTTCGTTCCATCTGTTAGTAATATAAATAAAATAAGTGGTTTCCATTTCCCACCGATTATTTGTAATGTTGCTATTACACCTTTTAATTTTGGTTCTTGTAAATCCATTTTCTCACCTCTCCCATCACATATCATGTTTCCTATTTTTACATTTTATTTGCTTTGGCTTTATAAAATAGTTTACTTAAAATTGCGCTGTTAATGAAACATTTCGTTCGCTGATATTACAGGTCACATATTTCAGCATAAAATTGTATCTTATTTGTATAGAAAGTTCTCTTTATTCGTATCCATTTTTCCATAAACCTCCTTGTAGAGCGGATAGAAATAAGAATCCTACTCTTACTTGCTGTGTCCCTATCAATTTAGGAAGTTTTTTTATCGTTTAACAAAGTATTTAATAATTATATAAACCATAAATTATAGTATCAATAAAAGGAGGCAACCGAATGACTATTTATTATAACAATCAAGGGGATGAACTGAACGAAACTAGAAAACCGGCGACACATAAAACACGTTTAATAAATGATGCTTTATATAAAAGAATCGAATGGGAAAAATTAGAAATCGAGCGGGAATTATCTAGAAAGAACACACTGGTTCAGGTACCGTTACCTATCATTAACGGAAAAAATAATTTTCCTCATGTATGGGATTTAACAAGATATTCTTTTTTATTAAAGGATCAAATACCTGATACAGTTCACCCCAAGCTGTGGGAGCAAGGTAAATTAAATCTCCACTCTGGATTATATAAGATAACAGATCGTATCTATCAAGTTAGGGGATTTGATCTTGCTAATATGAGCATTATTAGAGGAAATACGGGTTGGATTGTAATTGATTGCTTAACTTCTAAAGAAACTGCAAAAGCTGCACTTCAATTAGTGAGCAATTATTTTGGAAATAGACCAATTAGTGCTATCATCTTGACTCACTCTCATACAGACCATTATGGGGGGATTTTAGGTATTTTACAGTCGGGTGCTGATAAAAAAATAAACGTATATGCTCCAGAAGGTTTTATGAAAGCAGTAATTGAAGAAAATGTTACTACTGGAGTAGCGATGTCTAGACGTGCGATGTATATGTACGGAGTAGTATTGCCACATGATGAAAAAGGGTTGATAGATAATGGGATAGGGAAAGAGATTTCTACCGGCACAATTACTCTTACTAATCATGTGAAAGAAATATCACAAAGTGGTAATGAGCAGTGTGTAGAAAAGCTAATTGATGGTGTAAGTATACAGTTTCAGCTCACTCCGGGTACTGAAGCACCTGCAGAAATGAATATATATATACCAAGTGAAAAATCTCTATGTATTGCAGAAAATTGTACGGCAACTCTTCATAATCTATATACTTTACGAGGTTCACAAGTTAGAGATCCGGTGGCTTGGGCAAATTATTTACAACAGGCCATTGATCTATTTGGTGATAGCTTGACCAGCATATTTGGAGTTCATAATTGGCCGCGTTTCGGTAATCAACAGTGTATAGATTACTTGGAAAAACAAAGAGATGTATACCAATATATCAATGACCAAACCTTACGTTTAATAAATCAAGGCTATACATTAGAAAAGGTAGGAAGAATGGTAAAGCTTCCAAAAGGTTTAAAAGACGAATGGTACAATCATTCATTTTATGGGACTGTAAATCATAACGCAAAGGCAGTCTATCAAAAATATATAGGGTGGTATAATGGAAATCCAGTAGACTTAAATAAGTTATTTCCAGAAGATTCAGCAAAAAAATATGTGGCATATATGGGTGGTGAGGATGCTGTATTAGAAAAAGCAAAGAAATCCTTCCAAAATGGAGAGTATCAATGGGTAGCAGAAGTAACGAAACAAGTTATTTATGCAAATCCTAACAATAAAGATGCCAAGCTTTTATGCGCGGATGCTCTAGAACAACTTGGTTATATCGCAGAATCAGGTCCTTGGAGAAATGAATATTTAATGGGGGCCCAAGAACTGCGTTCAGGTAATGTAACTATTCCAATCTCAACTATATCTACAGAGGTGCTAAATGCCTTACCAATTCAAAATATATTATATTTATTTAGTATACGATTAGATGGAATACAGGCAGAGGATTATGATTATAAAATTAACTTTGTGATTCCAGACCGAAATGAAGTAGCCTCAACAGAAATAAAGCGTGGAATATTTAGATATTTGAAGAATGAACTAGCAGAAGATGCAGAGGTAACAGTTACCATGTGGAAAGAAAAATTATATGAGCTCGCGACTACAAATAATAAATCTAATAACTCTACTATCATTATTCAAGGTGATAAAGATAAATGGCAATTATTCTTGTCGGCACAAGATAAAATAGATTCTAATTTCAATATTATGACACCTATTTCTTAAAAGTAATATTGTTTTTTACTTTTAGGAATTAATTATTCTAAACAAAAGAATAACTTATGGGGAATGGCACTTAATTGTTCAGTGTATAAGCTACAGGTACAGTAAATGGAATTCCTTTTTTCGGAGAAGTAACTACTATGCCACCTTATCTCTTCAAGCAATGGTAGGGAACTTTGGAGTAAGTACTGTTTTAGCGGTTTTTATGTACTATTTACTGTTCACATTACACTTATCTTCTGAACAAAGTGGCTTCAATTATACTCTAATTGGAATAGGTGGCCTTTTTGGAAGTATCCTTGCAGTACCGTTAGAAAAACGTTTTCGACGTGGCGTTCTTATTCCTCTTTTTCTATTTTCGGGTGCACTCGGATTAACAATTGCTTTGTGGAGTAATTATTGGCTGGCACCAGGTATTGCTTTTGGAATTGCAATGACCTGCAATATTGCATGGAATACAATCGTAGCAACAGTCCGTCAAGAAATCATTCCTTCTCATATACAAGGAAGAGTTTTAGGATTTTCACGTGTACTTACTCATTTAGCTATGCCACTTGGAGCATTAGTGGGTGGAATCATTACTTCCAATAATCCAGTTTTTGTATTCGCCTTGGTAGCTTGCACGAAAATAATTGAAGTTTTTATTGCGTTATTTAGGCCGATACGAAAATTATAAATATATTAACAATCGACGAATCCAACCATCAAATACTCAATTCTACTACTTTCAGATAAAGCTCCACACAATAAAAAGGCATATATAATATGCCTTTTTTACATTACTCATCATTTTTTAATTGGATAACAAACTTCTGTAACCCACTTATTAGGGTCAGACTCTGTTGCTAGGCTAACATGATAAATATTGAACATCGGACCTGATAGTTCGTAACCTTCAGATTCAATCCATTTTGCAGCTGCTTCATTTACTGCTGTCATTTGTTCATAACTACCATTCACTGTAATGAACGCTATGAGAGATGACTCCACAATTTTAAATGTAACGTTTTTTGTATCTTCATACTCACCTACAACATCTATCTGTATTTCAACGTCTACATCATTCTCTTTATATTCATGATCATGGAATATAGCTATACTATAACTTGGATTAGCAACATTTATATTTTTTATACCTATTTCTTTCATAAGTATATTCCATAAGTCCCCTTCACAATTATAAGATGGAATAACCTTTCGAACACTTGCAACGTTCCTTGCAGGGATTTCTTTTAAAGAAACATGATAATTCATTTCAACAACATCCTCTCTCATCGCTTTTATTGAGTCTTCGAGGAGACGTAACTGTTTTTGAAGGTCTTTCATTTCTTCCTTTACTTAAGAACTACGATTAAAGAAATATTCTTTCGTGATTTGTATATTATTACTCTCTAATATTTCTTTAATAGCGGCTAGGCTAAATCTCATATCTTTTAAAGTTTGAATTTGATTTGCTTTCTTTAATTGTGCAGCCGAATAATAACGATAGCCAGTTTGTACATCTACTTTTTCTGGTTGTAATAATTCCATTTTATCGTAATGTCTCAACATCCGAATGCTAATGGAAGAAAGTTTTGAAAAATCTCCTATTCTAACCATTGTTTCCTCCTAAATATTTCAATTATTTCGAAGCTCAACTATAGCTTAAATAATGACATAATGTAAGAGTCAATCACTAAATCATATAATATATTTCCATTCCATTCATCAACATTCATCAACCTGTTGTTTTCTTTTCCAAATCTCATTTTTAATACGTTATAATTACATAATAATTTGTTATTTCAATCCATTTTTATACACTTAATAATATATTTAATAACCTTAGGTATATTGTCTCTATCATACCTCTTTTCAATTATTATTCCGAACGGAGAAACAAATAGTAAATGCAATTTACCACAAATACCTGTGCCAAAACTAAACTCACCTTTTGAATTTGTAATTGCAAGTTCTTTTTCAGCAAGTTTATTCTCAGAAACCTTAACATTTGATACAGGCTTATTATTTTAGTCTATAACTCTTGAATCTGTGTATTTAACAATATCTGTACACATTAATTTAGGATCCTCATTTTGTATATCATTATCCACGTTGATATTTATTATAAATCCATAAGTAGTAATACCAATAAAAATACCTACTACAACTAATAGTAATATTTTTATTTTTAGTTCAATCACCCTCTTACTATTTTGACTATAGGATAAACAGTCACCTTTAGAAATATTTTCAGTTAGCCAACGTATATATTTATTTTTTTATGAAATAAATATTCTATCCATGTTAATCGTTTTTTCTGATTTACCATACTCATTAAATTTGATTTTTTCAGTTACCATTTCTTCTCCTCCCACAACTGCAATAAAACTTTAAAATATAATATTCAATAAATGTGTTTCAAAGTTTTATTTGTCTGGACTTTCAATGGTACTTGTAATCATTTTTAAGGAAGGTGTTGTAACAGATATTCCGATTCCCCAATGATTCATTTGCTTTTATTTCAAAAGTGAAACCTTACTTAAATTTTTCTTTTTTACAATACATATACACTAATGTATATTCATTTTGAATTTGATTTCCGATTGAAATAAATATTTTTATTCTTTCATTCCTTCTAATATTTAATTATACTATTGATTCAATTTAGTTCGGTCTTCGGTCTTTAATCTAAACATTTTATTGTACTTAAAAGTTATTTTTATAATATAATAACCACATAATAATTAGCCTGTTCTTTAATCGTTATTTTTCATTTGGCTAATAACAGTCTTATATTCATTATATAAGTTCCTCCAAACCTCCTTTGAAAACTCTTTCTCTTTAACATCTAAAGCGGAAGCAAAAAGATCTAAACATACATGCCAACCTGCTATATCTTTCGGTGTATGATCTATTAATTCAACTTTATTAAATCGTCCTTTAACTCTCTTATAGCTGGCAGTAAACTAGCTAATGGATCATGAGTAATACATGTTAAAGCTACTTGTTTTTCCGATTTCACTATTTATTCCCCAATTACTTATTCATTACAACAAAAGGTACATCTCATATTGTTCTAACGAATTCTTTTCAAATCCACATTTCTTTAAAAAGCCTTCAAGCAAACTATTATTAGGAAATCCAATTGATAAACACGATAACTGTAACTCTTTACTTGCTGTTTGTAATAAATACGTCGCAATACCCACATTTCTATAGACTTTGTCTACAAAAATAAAGCTTATTTTCCTGTGTTCATTTACACATATACATCCTTTTAAATTATTATCAACATACGCACCATAATACGTATTATTTGTTTTTTCGATATAATTAATATCATTTTGCCAATTTATATGGAAGTTAAGCCATTTCTGTATTCTAGATTGAAATTCTTGAAACTCTAGTTGCTTTACTTCAATATCTTTAGCACTTGTCTTTATTATTTTTGAAGGTTCTTTTAAATGATAATAAGAAAGGTCATATACCTTTTCATAGCCTAATTTATTATAAAATTTGATCGCCCGGTCATTACCGACAATTACTTCAAGAAAAAGTTGTTTACAGCCATTTTCAATAGCCTCTTTTTTATGAAGTTCAAATAACTTTTGGCTAACACCCCTCCCACGAAAATCAGGATGAATTGCTAAAGTACCGCAGCGCATAGTTTTTATACTTTCATATACCTTTATACCGCCGAGTATAATTCCAATAGGTTTATCTCCATCTAAAGCGATGTGGGAGTTTTCTAATGTATTTCCTTCTGGCCCGAAAAATCTCTTTATAAAATCTTCTTTTGAAACTTCCATTTTAATAATATAATCTGAAAATCCATCCCTAAAAGCTTCATATACTAACTCTATACTTACTTCACTGCATTTTTTATATAGAATCATGATAGAACAATCCTCCGATATGAATGAAAAATATGGTTTTCTCCTTACTAAATTACACACTCAAATACATGTAACGAATTCCCTTCACCATATCCGTTCTTTATTTCGTGAATACTAACTTGTTTAAATCCATTGGAAATAAGTATATTCTTAAATTCCTCTAAATCATACAGACGAATAGGAAAATCCATAATCTCCGTTTTATTTATTTTCTCATTATTAAATAATTGATATTTCAACTTAATACTTAAAATTTTATTTTCCTCATCATAATGTACTTTTCTATATTCAACAATTAATTCATTATTAAGTACTTTCCTGTTTGTTTCTATCCAATCAGGAATTTCCTCAGTTTCATTATTACTCTTTACAATGGTCAAAAGTAATTTCCCATTCTCTCCTAGACAATTCCTCAAATTTTGTAGACTTATATTTACTAAACTATCAGATAAAAGCGAAAATGATCCAACAGGAATCATAATAAAATCATATTTTTTCTCTCTTTTAAATTCTTCTATTTTTTCTTGTGATACAATGGGATTTAAGTCCAATTTTTCCGCTTTCTCTTTACAAACTTTAAGCATTTCCTCTGAAATGTCAAATCCCTCAATATGAATACCTTTTTGCATAAAAGGGATAAGCATTCTACCATTTCCACACATTGGTTCTAATACTTCCATGCTTTTATTT
Source organism: Bacillus clarus (assembly GCF_000746925.1). Classification (GTDB taxonomy): domain Bacteria; phylum Bacillota; class Bacilli; order Bacillales; family Bacillaceae_G; genus Bacillus_A; species Bacillus_A clarus. The sequence goes on along the minus strand of NZ_JMQC01000008.1, from coordinate 4,734,624 downwards.
TTTATAAACGAAAGGTAAAAATCTAGTTCTTTTCCGTTGGCAATTGATTTATCGCTTCCATATATTTTCGTGCACAGTTCCCCGTAGTAACTAAGCGATATGATTCACCCCTTAATTTGAAATGAACGGACATTTTTGTATATACGCGTCGTTATTAATTTGTTTGATTACAAATGGAGCAATATCACCATTTTGAATTTTTATCCCTGGTAAGTCTAGTAAGCTTTCTTTTACATCTCCAATCCCTTTTCCCTCTACAACAAAAGGCAACCTAACAATTGTCCAATTCACATCACTATTTCGTATTACTTGTAATTCCTTGTACTTATCTTTCATCATCTTTGGAAGAAACACTCGGAATAAAGTTGTTCCCAACTTATTTGCGATTCCTTTCTTATCTTCCTGTACATTTAATAATCCTCCTGAAATAAGAATATATCGCTTTACATTATATTTCTTCATTACTTTTAAAATATGATTTGTAACCGTACTAAATATATAAGATTCTTTTTTAAGTTGACCTACTGCATTAATAACAGCTTTACAGCCCTCCAGTAATTGATCTATTGCTGAAAAATCACGAGCATTTCCTTTCACAATATCTAATTGCTTATTAGATCTGGATTCCGCGTGAGAATTCGAACATGGTAGCCTTCTCGCATTGCTTGCTCTACAAGGAATTTTCCAGCCTTTCCTTTTGCACCAATAATCGCTATTTTATCTCTAGTTTGCATGGTTACTATGAGACTCCTTTTTATGCATCATTAATGTGTTTTAGTTATTTCATGAACACGTAAAAAAGCAATTAAATATTCACACGCTCTTTCACAAGCCAGCATTTTATATACTTTTTGTTCTTCTGCCGTTTTATCATTTGCTTGATCAGAAGCTACTTTTAAACATAGAAACGGCTTTTTATTCATGTGACATACGTACGCAAATGCTGCTACTTCTTGATCCACAGCTAACGCTCCGTACACAGTATGTAACAAGTATCTCATTTCAGCACTGCGAATACGCTGGTCTCCTGATAAAAAAGTACCGAAATGGACTGGATCATAAGACCTCATTTTTTTCATTCGCTTTACTAGTGATTTCGTTGTTTCAATTGCTGCTGTTCTACCTGTATATAGATTAAAACTATCTTCTCCTGAACCAGCGGCTGTCACATCGTGCTGTAAAGTATTAAGAGCTACAACGATATGACCGTTTTTTACTTTATCAGATAAGCTTCCGCAAATCCCCGTCATAAATAACTGTTCTGGCTGAAATTCGCTTATTAATAACTGCACGCAACTCGCACAGCTTACTTTCCCAACACCAGTTATAACTGATATTATTTCTAAATCATTGATAGAATGAAAATGAAATTCCCAAGCTGCCCGTTTTTCTACACGCTCACTTGGATAATGTTGATGCAAATATGTAAGTTCTGGTTCCCAAGCAGATACTATCGCAATACGTTTCATTACATACCTCACTTTCTCCTATTTTCATTGGAATAAATCGTCTATACTTTCTCGTTCATCATAAGGAATCCACTCTTTATATTTTTGATATACATCTCGTATCATTTCTTTATTCTTCGCAATTACTTCACATCCTCTATCATCATAAATAAACATGATACTATCTTTCGTTGCGTTTATGAGAAATACATCTGGATACGAGATTTCTTTCTTACGACCTAGACGTGGATAAAGCTCTGGGAAATCTTCATGATTAGCAGCTTGAATAAGTGGTACATGCCTAATATCTTCTACAAAACATTTTAAAGAAAATTAATACGTATAGTACAAGTCAGCTTCTTCTTCAAATAGAAAAGGTAAAGTTTCTTGTCTTATTTGAAACTTTAAATATTTCTTCTTAATAAAATGAATATATACTTTTATTTTCTTCAGATTTTTTACTTTCTCCTTTTTAAACCTATAAACACTTATAACTAAAAACACCGTGTCTTTTTTGAAAATATATCCTCAAATAAGCATTTGTTATATTTATATAATTGTGAGAAGTATTCCATATTTAAATCCTCGGAGCCTTCTTTTATTTGGTATGTGTCTTTTCCAAAATCAAAATGAAGATGATTTTCCCATTGAAAAAATATATACGGTACTAAAGTAACTCCAGGAAATGTATGATTCATATATTCTTTTAATTGCATTTTTATATCCTTCTTAATTTACTAATTCATTTAAATACCAATACGCTTCTTCAAGACTTTCAATGTGTCTTTTCTTTCCCATAAATATGATATATATGCGCATGCAGCGTGTTCCAATGATTTTTTTAATCCATTTTCTACATTTATTATATATGGCGGGGTCCCCTTTTGATCCCATTCTATTTTATCTGCCACAAACAATACTAAATCCATTCTCGTCGCATTTTTTCGTAAAGTGGTGTGGCAACCAATTGCATTTAAAATTTGTTCATCATCCACTTTAAATATTTCTTTTGCAATTACTCTTGATAACTTTTGATGAATAATCATTGGAAATTCTCGCTCTTCTTGTAAGATGTCTATGCCCAATTCTTCTGCCACTGCAATCCGTTCTTCATTAGGAAATATTGCACTAATATCATGTAAATATCCTGCAATAGCGGCTTCTTCTTCATTTATGTGAAACCTTCTTGCGATTTTACTTGCTTCATTTGCGACACGAACAGAATGTTTAAATGTAAATTCTTTATTATAATCTAACAAAAAGAATCTTATATCATCTTTTATTTTTCCAGTTAGATTAAACATGTGTATATCATTAATTGATCCCGTCCTTAGTATTACTGTTTTTAAATATAGCGTGAAGATAAAATAAACACTTACTTGTATATTCTTTATTTGTTTTTTTAATTCCTTTAAATACGTTACATGAAATTTTATATTGAATCTTCACTCCAAAACACGTAAATATTTGTTATTATAGTAATGTTGGTTAATTGTAGAGAAAGGATATAAATTTATAATGAATAAAAATATATTAATTATTGATGATGATAAAGAGATTGTAGAGTTACTTGCTGTGTATTTACGAAATGAAGGCTACAATATTTACAAAGCTTATGATGGTGATGAAGCTTTACATATGCTATCTATACATGAAGTGAATCTTATGATTCTAGATGTTATGATGCCAAAACGCAATGGATTAGAAGTTTGTCAACAAGTGCGTGAGGATAATACAGTTCCTATTCTTATGCTTAGTGCAAAAGCGGAGGATATGGACAAAATACTAGGGCTTATGACAGGTGCAGATGATTATATGATAAAACCTTTCAATCCATTAGAACTGATTGCTAGAGTGAAGGCATTATTACGTAGATCTTCATTCCAACATGCTGCATCACAAACGAAAGACGACGGTATTATTCGTATTCGTACGGTTGAAATACATAAGCATAATCATACGGTTAAAGTGAATGGCGAATATATCAAACTCACGTCTATTGAATTTGATATTTTATACTTACTTGCGAGTAATACAGGTAGAGTATTTAGTTCAGAAGAAATATTTGAACGTGTTTGGAATGAAGACGGATATGGTTCTAATAAAACTGTAATGGTGCACATTAGTAATTTACGCGACAAGCTAGAAACAGGAATAAACGGAGAAAAGCTCATTCACACTGTTTGGGGAGTAGGTTATAAAATTGAGAAATGAAGCATTTGACATATTAAAAGTCATTCCGAAATGGAAAATTATTTTTTGGCTTTTACTAGCAATCTTACTCACCCCCATTACCGAACTAATCATATATCGCCTCGTTACAAGTGTAATTGATAGTTCTCTTACCTTAACAGAGCTAGGTAAGGAGTTTATTAGAATTATTGGCTATGAAAAGTATAGAGGTTTAAAAGAATCTTTATGGATTATGATGATTTCTTATTTGTTTTTATTTTCTATTTTTTCTTCTTATGTTTATATTTTTTATCGTCATGAAAAGAAACTATATTATGAAGATTGTATAAAAAAAATGATTGAAGAAATTCGTTATATTGCCAACGGAAACTTTAACCACAAAGTCTCTATTTTACAACATAATTACTTAGAAGATTTAGCAACAGGAGTCAATCAAATTGTAGAACAATTAAAAGTTTCTATTGAAGAAGAAAGACAAACTGAACAAGCTAAGAGCGAACTTATTACAAATGTATCACACGATTTACGAACACCACTTACATCTATAGTTGGATATGTAAATTTAATTCATCACGATAATTATAGAGATGAAGTGGAGTTACGTCACTACATTCAAGTTATTTACGATAAAGTAACTCGTTTAAACATGTTAATGAATGATTTGTTTGAATATACACGTGTTCAAAATAAAGAACTAAGTTTAAATTGTGTACCTATCGATATTGTTGAATTGTTAGGACAACTAACAGTTCAATTTCGTATGCAAGTACAAGAAGCTAATATTGAATGTAGACCTTCCTTCCCACCTCAAAAACTAATGGTTCTTGCTGATGGTGATAAATTAGTACGTGTATTTGAGAATTTAATTATCAATGCTATAACGTACGGAAATGATGGAGAATATATTGATATGATCGCTTATGAAAGTAATAATATGATCGCGATTGATATTACAAATTATGGACAACCTATCCCAAGCACTGATTTGCCTCATATTTTTGAACGCTTTTATCGCGTTGAAAAATCACGTTCCACACATACTGGAGGATCTGGACTTGGTTTAGCAATTTCAAAAAGTATCGTTGAACTCCATAATGGAAAAATTGAAGTATACAGTGATGATGAAAAAACTACTTTCACTGTGAAATTACTTCCATATAAATGCTGACAATCTTTATTCAAGGTTCAATTTCTTAATATATAAGGAATTGAACCTTTTTTCCATGAATATCCAAACTTTAATAATTCCTTAAAATTCTTTAGAAATTCTTTATCTTTTCTTTCTTCCTAGTTAAGCATTCCTTTTTACAATAGTTATATTGACGTAATAGTAGGAGGATCGCTTATGCAATTCTTTAAAAAAATAGCAATTTTACTTTTATCTTTTCTTATCACTGCAATTATTGTTTTATATTTCTATCTTTATGTAAATGGTCCTATCGTTCAAGCTAAATCAGCTATTTTAATAGATGCTTCTTCAGGTGAAATTGTTTACAAAAAAAATGAAAATACCACCCTTCCATCAGCTACCTTATCTAAGTTGATGACAGAATATATTGTATTAGAACAAATACAGAATGGTACGATACAATGGAAAGATTATGTCAAAACAAGTAATCTGGCTTTTCGAATGGAAGTTAACCCTATTCATATAACATCTAAGGATAAAGTAACGGTCCGTGACTTATTTCATACGCTACTTTTGACTGCAGACAATCGTGCAACACTCGCTCTAGCAGAACATATATCTGAAAACGAAAAGAATTTCACAAAATTAATGAATGAAAAAGCGAAACAATTAGGATTATCACAAGAAACTCCGTTTGTAACAGCTACCGGAATGTCAAATGAGCAAAATAAAGCATCTAAAGTAACCGCTTTAGATGCTTCGAAATTAGCTCAGCGCTTAATAACAGATTATCCAGCTATATTACATATAACTAGTTTAACTTCATATCAGTTCACCTTCAAAGATATTCAAGTTTTTAATACAAACAAAATGATTTATTCACTTGATCAAAACATTAAACTTAAAGGTGTTGATGGATTACAAACTAGTTTCTCAAATAATGATAATTATAGTTTTATCGGAACAGCCAAACAAGGAGATACAAGATTAATTTCAGTTATATTAGAGGCAGATGGGGAGAACGCTTCTTTTATTGAAACAAAAAAATTGTTTAATTATGGTTTTGATCCTACTTATCTTTCCTCGTTGCAAGCTCTAAAAAATTCTATTACTTCTTGGTCATCATTACTGCATTTTAAAAATTTGTTTCTACAAACAATAACGATTTTCTTAATCGTTGCTGTTTCAGTATTACTACATATACGCAAAAAAAATTCAGATGATTTTTAACTAATAACCTCTTTCACATAAAGAAACCGACTTTATTTTTATAACAAGTCGGTTTTTTTTATTGTTCCTTTTAACAAAATAATCCTCTTCCGATTAAGTTTGCTGAAACAGGTTTTAAATCCAATTCTCTAGACCATATAGATAACTGGCCTATATGATGTATTTCATGTGCAATTACATGGCGCAAAACTTCACCGTATTTGTACGTTTTATTTGTCCATGAAACCTTTACTATTTTATTCTCTACGTCTTCAGACCATGTTTTTAAAAAAACTTCTAACTCTCTTCTATATACACTAGATAACTCTTGCACTTTTTGAAGCGACTGGTAATCTTTGAACTTTGGTTCAACATCTTCTTTCCCTTGAAGATCATTAATCCAGCTATACTCGACATCTACAATATGAAATAGTGTTTGCAGAATACTCCCTACTCCCCCAACTCGTTTATAAAGTAATTCCTTTTCAGGCAGCTGCTTACACCATTCAAACCACTCATCTCTTACTTGCCAATTGTAACGAAATAAAGCTTCTAACTGAACCATCTCCCTTAACTCTTTATGTTTGACTTACAATCCACTTAACAGCCTCTATGACACGCTGAGGCTCATCCTTCTGAATATAATGACCACTATTTTCTGCAATCATAAATTTATGCTGTGTTGATAAACGTAACAACTCTTCTTGCAATTGTAGCCATTTCTTTTGTGCTTCTCTAGAATAAAAGGCTTTTTTTCCTGCAGCTAATACAACAAGCAGAATATCCCCCATCGACTTACAATATTCAGTAGCTTCACCTAAACTATGCGTAAATTCTTCGTATGTACTTTCATATATAAATTGCTTGTAATAAGCTTCTTGAAATTCAAGAGACATGATTGGTAAAAAATCTAGTTTATAATTTTCAGGTGTTGAGTCAACTAATACAACTCCAAACGTTTCTTCTGGATAAGAAGAAGCGAACAACCTGACATTGATGCCACCAAAGGAATGCCCTACTAAAATATAAGGTGGCTTAAGTTGTAGTTGCTGCACAACACCTCTTAACTCTTTTACCATCTCAGAACTAATACGTCGTTTAAAACTTTTTTCACTTTTTCCTAAACCAGCTCGATCATATACAAGTACTGTTCCGTATTCAGTAAGCTCTTCCGCAATATGCTCCCAAGCCTTTGAATAATCACCATAACCAGCTTCCAATATAATAGCCGGTTGCTTCTTCTGTCCTTGTACTATTTTTGTATATATTTTAAAGTCATCTATTTGTACAGATTCTTCTTTACAAATAACCCTTCAAAATCACTTCTCTTCTTTTTAGTTCTTCCACTAATTGATCAACTATCACACCTACAGATAGTGAACCATTAACAACAATATCTGAATTTTGTTTTACATTTTTAGTTGTCTCTAAATAAGCTTTTCTAGCAAATGTTACATAATGTTTTAAATCATCATGTATTTCACTTGCTCGATTCCCTGCAAAATCTCTCATAATTCTTCTAGCCATCGCAATGTCTAAAGGAGTGTCGATATATATCGTTAAATCAATCAATTCTCGCATTTCACTATTTAAGTAAGCAAAAGGATAATCTAAAAAGATATAATCTAGCTCAGCATTATTAAGATCATTCTTTATATCAGTAATTAGTGGTGTTAATATCCACTCATCATAATCTGCTCCATCATCAATCCATTTACATATGTCTGTAGGACAGTTATCAAACTTATAAGTATCAAAGTATAAAGCTTTAGAAATTTTATACTTACGAGTTAATTGCTCAGTAATTGTAGTTCTCCCGCCTCCAGAAACAGCTGCAATAGTAATTACTTTTGGTTTTTGATTCGTCGTTTACCTCCGAAAATTTATCGCTTACAGTCAACATAATATAATTATATAAACCTTACCTTCCTTACTGTTTGTTTTTCCATTCATGCTCCAACATGCTCATTTCGCACAGGTTCCAATACTTATTTCCTACTTTCCTAGCATCTCGTAATAACCCTTCTTTTACAAAACCAATCTTTTCATAACACGCAATCGCTGGTGTATTAAAATCAAACACACCAAGAGAAACCCTATGTAGTTTTAACTCTTTAAATGCAACAGCAAGCGCCAATTGCATCATCTGCTTTCCGATAGATCTTCCTCTCATACTTGTATCACCAACTAAAACTTTTCCAATTCTTGCAGATTTATTGATTGAATCTATCTGTCCAAGCGAAATATGCCCGATAACTTTTTCACTCTTCTTATCTATAACTTTATATGCAAATACATGAGCATTTTCATGATTAGCATTCTCTAAATACTTCTCTAATTGCTGTTCATCTAATGGATATGTAAATGCTGTTCCTGCCCATTGTACTATAAATTCTTCGGAATAGACCCAATTTATTAATTGTTTAAAATCCTCTCTTTTAAAATATTCGAGTTTAATCATACTCTCTTTAGCTCCCTTACAAATTCCTATAATTAATTAGTGTCCTAAAAATACATTCCATATGAACTTCTAGATATCAAATTACTTTCCCTCTATTTTTATGTATAACAAAAAGCCATCCACAAGAATGGCTTTACACGAAAATGGCATAATTATGCTTTATTTGCTAAATCAATACCATCTAAATCAAGTTTAGCAGTAACAGTTGTAGTAGCTAGTACGATTGCTTCAATTTTACAAAGAGAAACAATTGCCGGATGAGAACCAGGTATAGCAGCAAGCTTAACAACATCACAAGATACTGAAGTAACAATACCTGCATAGCTATGTCCTTCTGTATCAATACGAACTGTATGATTTACTAGTTTTTTAAGCTCATCTCTAATTCCTTGCACACAGCAACAATCACATCTTTCATTGTGCTCTCTTTTACATTCTTCAAATTTGTCCCAACAATCATCATGATGTCCAGAGCATTTCTTTCCAAAACGACTAAAATGAGAAGCCAAAATATCACCCCCCTAATCTTTCTATAAATAAAATATGTTCAACCAATGAAAAGTGTCAGTGACAAAGACGTAAGAAAGTAAAAACAAGCGCTTGTACCGTGCTCTATTCTCTTTACATACGTAAAAAAATGAGCTCATGTATAAAGAGCCCATTTCTCATTTTATATTTGATTAGATTGTAGCCCTTGAATGTAAGTAACTACTTCTGGATTTACAAGTGACGATAAATCCCCTAACTCTTTTCCTAAGTACGCAGCTTTAATGACACGTCTCATTACTTTTGAATTACGAGTTTTCGGTAAATCTTCTACAACGTGAATATCTTTTGGACATAAAGCTTTTCCTATATGTGAATTTACTAAATTCAGTAATTCTTTCTTTAATTCTTCAGAAAGTACTACACCGTCTCGTAAAACAACGAAGCAATGACAAACTTCACCTTTTACATCATCAGGTACACCAATTGCTGCTGCTTCTATTACATCATTATGTTTCACAAGAATAGATTCATATTCAGCAGGTCCGATACGTTTTCCCGCGATATTTAATGTATCATCCGAACGCCCTGTAATAATATATTGTTCACCGTCATAAATAACCCAATCACCATGCACCCATTTATTTTCAAAACGTGACCAATATGTGTTAACATAACGTTCATCATCTTCCCAGAAGCTTTTTGTCATACCTACCCAAGGTTTTTCTAAACATAATTCTCCAACCACATCGCGGATTGGCTTCCCTTGATCATCAAGCACGACTGCTGCCATCCCTGGTAAAGATGCATTAAAACTAATTGGTGCAATTGGTTTAATAAGAACATTTCCGAAAATTCCACCAGAAATTTCGGTTCCACCTGAATAGTTACAAATAGGAATTTTACCTTTTCCAATTGTTTCAAAAAGCCACATCCAAGGATCTGGATTCCAAGGTTCTCCTGTTGATGCGAATACTTCTAAACTTTTTAAAGAGTGCTTGTGTACGTATTCATCACCTTTTGCCATCAACGCGCGAATTAATGTCGGTGAAATACCGAGGTGAGTAATTTCATACTGATCAACAGTTTGCCATAATCGATCCACTTCTGGGAAATCCGGAACACCTTCATACATAACCATTGTTGCTCCATTAATAAGTGAACCAAATAATAAGAACGGCCCCATCATCCAGCCCATGTCAGTTACCCATAATACACGATCGCCTTGCTTAATATTCATACCGAATCCTGCGTCAAATGCAGCCTTTAAAGGGAAGCCAGCATGTGTGTGCACTGTTCCTTTTGGCTTACCAGTCGTTCCTGATGTATAAATGAGCATGAGCGGATCATCACTATTCATTTCCTCAGCATGTATAAATGGCTTTTCTTTTTCTAAAGTACTCCATGAAAAATCATAGTTATACGGTGTAAAATCATTTCCTGCATGACGAACGATAACAACTTTCTCAACAGTCGGGCAATGTTCACACGCTTTATCTACCTCGTCTTTTAAAGAAACGATTTTCCCGCGACGAGAGAATCCATCAGCTGTAATAATCATTTTTGAACCAGCTGCTTGTACACGCGTCATAACTGCATCAGCGGCAAAACCTGAGAAAATTGGAGATATAATCGCCCCAATTTTCATTACGGCTAACATAGCGACAACTGTCTCAGGAATCATCGGCATATAAATCGTTACGCGATCGCCTTTCTCGATTCCTGCGTGTTTCAATCCGTTTGCAACACGACTTACCCAGCTATCTAGTTCTTCATATGTGAAAGATTTTGATGTACCATTCTCTCCTTCATACATAAGAGCAGGCTGCAATCTTGTCTCTTCTTCTGCAAGCCAACGAGATAAAACAGATTCTACAACGTTACACGTTCCGCCAGTATACCACTGTGCAAATGGCGTACCATTTTCTAAATCTAATACTTCCGTATATGGTTTCATCCATTGATAGCCTACCGCTTTTTCGGCCTCTCCCCAAAACCACGCTGTTTCTTCAATTGACTTATTATAGAAATTTTCATAGTCATCATAACCTAATGATTTCATCCAGCCATATAAACGCGTTTTATCTTTGTATTCTTCTGTTGGAAACCAAACAGCTTGTTTCAATGTTTTCCCCTCCTTGATTTTTCGAACAAGAAAGCCCTAAAAAGGGCTTTTATACTGGATAAACAGGATGTTTACGATCTGTAAACACTTGATATTTACTCATATACATTTCGAAACGTTGTTTTAACTCTTCACGTAAATGATTTGGATGGACAATACCATCAATCACCATCTCTGATGCTAGTCGATAAATATCAATATCCTTTTTATACTCTTCACGTTTTTCAGCAATAAAACTTGCGCGCTCTTCTTCTGGTAAAGCTGCAATTTTATTTGCATATACAGCATTAACAGCTGCTTCTGGTCCCATTACTGCGATTGAGGCTGTCGGTAATGCTAAACAGCAATCTGGCTCAAAAGCGGGACCTGCCATCGCGTATAAACCAGCTCCATACGCTTTACGAACAATAATAGAAATTTTTGGTACAGTTGCTTCACTCATTGCGGAAATCATTTTTGCACCGTGACGAATAATACCAGCACGCTCAACTTTCGTACCAATCATAAAACCAGGTACGTCAGCAAGGAATAGTAATGGGATATGATATGCATCACATAAATTTATAAACTTTGCTGCTTTATCAGCGGAATCGTGGAATAATACCCCACCTTTCATACGTGGCTGATTTGCGATAATACCAACAGGTTTACCATCGATACGCCCTAAACCTGTAATTAATTCTTGAGCAAACAGTTTTTTCACTTCAAAGAAAGAGCCTTCATCAATAATTCGGTTAATAAGATCTTTCATATTAAAAGGAGCATTTTGATTTTCTGGAATAATTTGTTCTAACGTTTTTTCGAAATGTTTCGGTTCTTGAGGTGTAGCCGTAGGAGTCTTTTCTAAGTAGTTGCTTGGAAAATATGAAATATATTGTCTAGCTTGAGCAATTGCATCTTCTTCTGTTTTACATAAAACATCTCCGCATCCAGATACAGAGCAATGCATACGAGCGCCGCCCATTTCTTCTAATGTTACTTTTTCCCCGATAACCATTTCAGCCATACGCGGAGAACCTAAATACATAGACGCATTTCCTTCAACCATCATAACAACGTCACAAAATGCAGGAATATATGCACCACCAGCTGCTGAAGGTCCAAAAAGTAAGCAAATTTGAGGGACTTTACCTGATAACTTTACTTGATTGTAAAAAATTCTTCCTGCACCACGGCGCCCTGGGAACATTTCAACTTGATCAGTAATACGTGCACCCGCAGAGTCCACTAAATAAAATAATGGAACACGTAATTTTTCAGCTGTTTCTTGAATACGTAAAATCTTTTCAACTGTACGTGAACCCCAAGATCCAGCTTTAACTGTTGAATCATTTGCCATTACACATACAGTGCGGCCATGTATTTTACCAGTTGCAGTTACAACACCATCCGCTGGTAATCCTGTTTGTTCACAATTTGCAAATAATGCATCTTCCACATATTCGCCATTATCAAATAGAAGGGCTAAACGATCTCGAACAAAGATTTTTCCTTTTGCTTTATTTTGTTCATGATATTTCGGTGCTCCGCCTTGTTTAATTGTCTCAACTCGTTCTTCAAATGAATTAGATTGTTGTTTTTGCTCTAACATATTTACTCCCCCTTATACATAGGCTTGCGTTTTTCCTTAAATGCCTGTAATCCTTCTAATCTATCTTTCGTATGGATTACACCTTCATACGCTTGCTTTTCCATTTGTAATCCGGTATGTAAATCTACTTGAATCCCATTTGAAATTGCTTGTTTCGCTAACCGAACAGCAACCGGACCATTATTAGCAATTTTCCCTGCAATCTCAATTGCTTTCTCTTCTAATAAATTTGCTGGTACAACAAATTCTACTAATCCATATTCTATTGCTTCCTGTGCTGAAATACGTCTTCCTGTATAAATTAATTCTTTCGCTCTACCAACCCCAATTAATCTTGGTAGACGCTGTGTACCACCAGCTCCAGGAATAATAGCAAGTGATGTTTCAGTCAGGCCAAGACTCGCTGTATCTGCTGCAATTCTAAAGTCACATGCTAAACTTAACTCAGTGCCACCACCAAGTGCGATGCCATTTACTGCCGCGATAACTGGTTGTGAGAGTTGTTCAACCATATCCATAGTGGAGCGAATCATTCCAACAGCATGACGTACTTGCTCTTCATTCATATTGGCACGTTCTTTTAAATCCGCACCAGCACAAAATGCTTTTTCACCAGCTCCAGTTATAATAACAACGCGTACATCAGACTCTTCATTTATTTGAGTTAACATAGATTGTAACTCTTCTAATAATGCTAGCGATAACGAATTCGCTTGTCTTTCACGGTTTAAAGTTAGCTTTACAATGTGCGGTGTTACGTAATCCATTGAAATATTTTGTAATTGTAGCATCTTCTCACCTACTTATAGTTTTATGTTGAAGCGCTCTATACACATGACTCGGTAATTGGATATTCAACTTACTTTGAATAAACTGACTAGCTTGTAACAACTTTTCTTCATTTATATTCGTTTGTACACCTAATTTATGGAGCATATGTACTAAATCATCTGTTGCAACATTCCCTGATGCTCCTGGTGCATAAGGGCAACCTCCAAGGCCACCACAAGAACTATCAAATGTTGTGATGCCATATTCTAGCGATTGGATTACGTTCGCTAGTGCCATACCATACGTATTATGGAAGTGCATTGCAAATTGAGAAGAATCATATTTTTTAAGTAAACGTTCTAATACAATTTCGACTTGTAATGGATTCGCCACACCAATTGTGTCACCAAGAGAGACTTCATATATGCCCATTGAAAAAAGTTGATTACATAATTCATCTACTGCATCAATGCTTACCTCTCCTTCATATGGGCAACCAAATACAGTAGAAACATAGCCTCTTACTTTCTTCCCTTCAAATCTCGCTTGTTTCGCAATATTTTCTATTACAACTAATGCTTCTTTAATAGATTTATTAATATTACTTTTATTGTGTGATTCACTTGCTGATAAAAAAACATTCACCTCGTCTACATTTTGCAAAAGAGCTCGTTCCAAACCGTTTTGATTTGGAACAAGCGCAGCATATGTAACATCTGGATTTCTTTTTAGCTCTGTAAATACATCATTTGCATCAGCTAATGCAGGAACCCATTTTGGGTGAACGAAGGAGGAAACTTCAATATATGACAATCCTGCTTCTGTAAGTAATTGAATCCATTTCACTTTATCTTTTGTGCCAACAATTTTCTTTTCATTTTGCAGGCCATCTCGTGGCCCTACTTCTTTAATGACAGCAAAATTAGGTAATTTCAATATACTTCACCCCTATTTCTCCCTATTCAATTTCTAGTAATACATCGCCTTCATTTACAAAATCGCCTTCTTGCACATTTATTTTCATTACTGTTCCAGCTTCTTCTGAAACGATTGGAATTTCCATTTTCATAGATTCCAAAATGACGACATCTTGCTCTTCCTCTACTGTATCTCCTACTCCTACAACAATTTTCCAAACATTTCCTGCCATCGATGCATATACTTTTGTCATCATTTTTTCCCCCTTTAATATTCGCAAATCTTATTTTTTAACGAGTTGTTTCGTTACAAATCCAGTTGTATAAATACCACTTTTGAATACATCGTCTTCCAATACTTGCAGTAGCATTGGTGTATTTGTTTTAATACCTTCTACTTTTAACTCTTGCAGCGCATCTTGTAATTTTGAAATTGCTTCTTCACGAGTTTCACCATGTGCTATTACTTTTGCAATCATTGGATCATAGAAAGGCGTTATCGTTACATTATTCTCTAAAAAGTGATCCATACGAACTTTTGTCGGTAACGTTAAGCCGGTAATTTTCCCTGGAGATGGGAAGAACGTTTTTGGGTCCTCTGCGTAAATACGAGCCTCAATGGCATGACCACTACGGTTTACATCTTCCTGTGTAAAGGAAAGCTTTTCTCCAGAAGCAATCCGAAGCTGTTGTTCTACAAGATCTAAACCTGTAATTTCTTCTGTAACTGGATGCTCTACTTGTAATCTCGTATTCATCTCTAAGAAATAGAAGTTTTTCTGGTCATCTACTAGAAATTCTACTGTACCTGCATTTGTATAACCGAGAGCTTTTGCAGCTTGTACAGCGACCTCTCCCATCGCTTTCCGCGTCCCTTCATCTAAAAATGGTGAAGGTGCTTCCTCAATTACTTTTTGGTTTCTACGTTGTACAGAGCATTCGCGTTCCCATAAATACACCGTATTACCGTGTGTATCTGCAAGAAGCTGAATTTCAATATGGTGTGCATCTGCGATATAACGCTCTAAATACATTTCACCATTACCAAAGAAATTCTGTGCTCTTGTTTTATTACTTTCAAATGCTTTGGTGAGCGTTTGCTCAGTTTCCATCAACTGCATTCCAATGCCTCCGCCGCCCGCGGATGCCTTTAGCATTAATGGATAACCAATTTGTTTTGCAATTTCAATTGCTTCTTCAGCAGTTTCAATATTTGTTGTAATACCTGGAACTACCGGAACATCTGCTTCTTGCATTGCTAATCGTGACTCAATTTTACTTCCCATCTTGGCAATAATTTCTTCTGAAGGACCGATAAACACGATTCCTTCCTCTTTACAGCGAATCGGAAACGACGGATTTTCTGATAACAATCCGTATCCTGGATGAATCGCTTCTGCATTTGTCTTCTTAGCTATTTCAATAATCTTTTCAAGATTTAAATAACTTTCTTGGACACGCGGTCCACCTACTAGATAAGCTTCATTTGCCATTTTTACATGGAGTGCATTTTCATCTGCCTCTGAGTAAATAGCAACGGTGCGAATGCCAAGATTTTGGCAAGTTTTAATAATACGAACTGCGATTTCCCCGCGATTAGCAATTAATATTTTTTGAAACATAGTGAGCCCTCCTTTTTATCTACATCCTAAATGTCTTGCAATTACGAGACGTTGAATTTCAGAAGTTCCTTCACCAATTTCTAACAGTTTCGCATCACGAATGTGACGTTCCACTTCATATTCACGCATATATCCATATCCACCATGAATCTGAACAGCTTGATTCGCTATACGACTTGCTGCTTCAGATGCAAAAAGTTTTGCCATAGCCGCTTCTTTACCGAAAGGTTTATCGTGATCTTTTAACCAAGCTGCTTTATGTACTAAATTACGTGCAAGTTCCACTTCAGTCGCCATATCAGCTAGTTTAAATTGAATCGCTTGGAAATTAGAAATTGTCTTTCCAAATTGTTGACGTTCTTTCGCATATTGCAGTGCACGTTCAAATGCAGATTGTGCAATCCCTACAGCTAATGCTGCAATTGAAATACGTCCTCCATCAAGTGTATATAAGAATTGCTTAAATCCTTTATTTACATCACCAAGTATATTTTCTTTCGGTACACGTACACCATCTAGTACGATTTCACAAGTATTAGAAGCACGAACGCCCATCTTATCGTAAGGACTTGAAATTGTTAGTCCTTCGCTAGTTGTCGGTACGATAAATGCAGAAATGCGTTTTTTACCATTTTCTTCAACACCATTGATAGCGGTTACAATAATTGTATTTGCATACTCTGCGTTTGTAATCCAACACTTCTCACCACTAATTACATATTCATCGCCATCTAAAAACGCTTTCGTTTGTGTACCGCCAGCATCAGATCCTGCATTCGGTTCTGTTAACCCAAATGCACCTAACGTTTTCCCTGATGCCATTGGAACTAAATACTTTTGCTTTTGTTCTTCTGTACCGAAATAATAAATTGGAGAAGCACCTAATGAAATCGTTGCAGCGTAGCTTAAACCCGTACCACCACATGCACGACCAATTTCCTCAACAGCTAAAGCGTACGATAGTGTATCGCCGCCAGAACCTCCATATTCTTCTGGGAATGGGATTCCTAACAAACCTAGTTCGCCCATTTTTTGAAATGTTTCATATGGAAATTCTGCAGTTTTGTCATAATACACAGCTTTCGGTGCGATTTCCTTTTCAGCAAAATCACGTACCATTTCTTTAATCATTTGTTTTTCGCGAGTTAGAGTAAATTCCATTCCGCTACACACCCCTTATCGAATATTGAGTTTCGACAGCGTGCGAGTTTGTACTACAAACATTACTTTTTAGAGACAAGAATATTTTTTTGGATAATTGCTATAATTCTGTCATAACTTAATTTTAAAACAGAATCTGTACTCATGCACAAAAAAATTCCTACATTGTTCTACAACAACGTAAGAATTTCACTGTCGAATTTTGTGTTTTTTTGTTTAGTAATCTCTACCCTTTCCTGAATCCGAAATTTCCACTAGTGCTTCAGGATATGGTTCGAAATATGTTTGTCGTAATAAATAACCTTCTTCAAAGCGAATCGCCCAAGACTTTAAAATTGCAAGTAAACTACTTAGTGGAATTTTTTTCTCAGCATACTTATGAAGCAATGTCAAAAAATGCTCTTTTTCTTGGTTTTTCAGCTTCGTTTTAAAGTATCCGAAAATATGCTCACATACATTTACATTCGATGTATAGCGCGGTGTACGCATCAATAATTCATATAAAACCTTCTCGTAATTCTCAAAAACAGACTCAATTTGACCTTTTGTTTGATTCGCAATAATACGGCCTAATTCTTTCTGTTTCACTTGGTTATATGCCATGAATAAATATTTATAATCGGATTGAAAAGACACGAGTTCTTTCAAACTTTTATTATGTTTAATCGTTTTAAAATGAGTGATCGTAAACAATCTTGTAAAGAAATGTTCTCGAATAATAAAATTCGACAATCTACCTTCCTCTTCTATTGCAAGATGCGGAAATTTTTTTAATACAGCACCGCCAAATACGCCCGCACCTTTTCCTTTTGCTGGCGCTTTCTCATATCCTGTATAAACTTTCACATCCCTAGTTCCACAGCTTGGTGAACGACTTTTCAAAATAAAACCATCAACATCTAGTAACGTATGTAAAAAATGATTTGAAAACTGCTCCATTTTTCCCGTCACGTCTTCTCGTGTTGAAGGTTGTACGAGTTTATTGATTCCACCCTCCTCGACAATACGTATCGTTTCCCGAGGAATTCCTAAGCCAATCTCCACTTCAGGACATACTGGAATAAATGTAACAAATGGCTGCAAATTTCGAATTGTTATATCTGGAATCATATCTCCATTATAACGACAAGCAGCGAATTCTAAGCATTTACTAACAACAACTGTTGGCTTAGTAAATTGTCGCATTTCATTACCTCCGTGGTGTTATTCCATACAATATAAATTGAATCGTATTTTCAATTTCTACTTCATCATCCCATTTTTCTTCCGGCAACAATAAAAATCGTGTTAAAAGTAATCCTAAAATTGCTGATAGAGTAAAACGTAATACAGAAGGTGTAGGTATTTCAATAATTTGTCCTTTTTCTTGAAATTTTACAATTAGTTTTTTGAAATGAGAAAATAGTTCTTTTTCCACTAATTGTTGTATTTCACTTTTTAATTCTGGCTGAAATGGCACTTCTTGTATTAATATTTTTAACATCGGAAAGTGTTTTTTTGCAAATTCAAATCGGTTTCGAATGGCTACTCTTAAAAACTCTTCATATGATTCATAATCATTTTTAAATATTTCCTTCGCAAAAGCTTGTACGAAAAACGGTGCTGCAAACTTTGTTAAAGTCGGCATTACAACTGCTAATAGTAAATCTTTTTTTGTTTTATAGTAGCGGAAGATCGTTCCTTCCGCTACACCAGCTCGTTTTGCAATCTCACTCGTTGAAGTTGAAGCGTATCCTTTTTCTCCAAACATATCAACTGCCGCCTCTAATATACGCATTTGACGTTCGTTGCGCTTATCAGTGCTTGTCGCAGCAATTAATTCTTCAAGCCAATCTTTCTCCATTTATAAAGCCCCTTTTTTATTATCATTATATTCTGCGGTGTTTCTTTAAAGCAAATACATTCCCTACTGCAAATAATACAGAAAACAGAAGAAGTATGCTAAGATCCAATACAATTTCAGAAAACCCTTGATTTCGAATCATCACTTGCCTCATTGCATCAGCACCATATGTGAGTGGAAATAACTTTCCTAATATTTGCAACCATTTATTCATCGATTCAATAGGAAACAAACCGGAAAAGAAAACTTGTGGCACAATTACAAGCGGGATGAACTGAATCATTTGAAATTCATTGTTAGCGTATGCTGACAAAAATGTTCCTAATGTTAATGCTGTCAGCGAGAGCATACATGTAATAAGTAAAGTAAGCCATAAAGACCCAGCGACATATAAATCGAGAATATACACTGAAAAGCTTACAATAATAATAGACTGTAAAAATGCAAAAATCCCAAATCCAACTATATATCCTACGACAATCTCCCATCTTCTAACTGGAGTAGATAATAGCCTTTCTAGTGTCCCACTTAAACGTTCTCTTACAAAGGATACCCCTGATAAAATAAAAACAAAGAAAAATGTAAAGAAACCAATTAATACCGGACCAAGCCCATCAAACATTGTAAAATCTTTAGAACCGTGTAAGAAACTAACTTCTGGCTTCATAATAGATGCATCTTGTTTCTCCGTACCTTTTTGTAACACTTGCAACACAGCACGATTTTTGGAAGAATCACTACCTTCTAGTAATACTCCTATTTTTCCATCCTCTAAAGTAATTACTGCGTCTAATTGTTGTTTCCCTAACTCAGAGTAAGCTTTATCCTTGCTATACTCATGAATCGTTACGTCTTGCTTTTTCATCGCTGACACTATAGGAGCTGGCATGTCTATTAATGCAATGTGTGGTGTATAATCTTTTTGTGTAAATACAAGTGATAATAACCAAAGCAATAACATTGGAGCTCCAAACATCATTGCGAGAGATCGCTTATCTCTAAAAAATTGACGAATGATTCGAATGATCACGCCACCGATTCTCATAATTCAATCCCTCTTTCCAATAAGAAGACATCTTCAATTCGTCCAGATGAAGTTTGCCCTTTTAATTCCTCTGGTGTTCCAACTGCAACTAATTTCCCTTCTCTAATTAGCCCAAGTCGTTCACAAAATTCCGCCTCATCCATAATGTGCGTTGTTACGATAATCGTAGTTCCTTTCTTTTTAAGCTCATAAAATTTTTCCCAAATCGATTTACGAAGAACTGGATCAATTCCGACTGTCGGTTCATCTAAAATTAATATTTCCGGTTCATGAAGGAGCGATATCGCTAATGATAAACGTTTCTTCATTCCACCCGAAAAATGTTGTACTTGCTTTTCCATATGTTGTGATAATTCCACTAGCTCAAAAACTTCTACTATTCTCTCCTTTTTACGCTTTCCCTTTAGCCCATACATCGTTGCAATAAAATCTGCGTTTTCATAAGCTGATAATTCTTCATAAAGAGCATCAGCTTGAGCCATATAACCAATTTTTTTCATCTCATTTAAATGAGGCATTTTCGTACCTAAAACTGTAACATCACCTAAAGTTGACTCACTAATGCCAGCAACCATTTTAATGAGTGTCGTTTTCCCAGATCCTGAAGGACCAACTAAACCAAAAATTTCTGCCTTTTCTACAGTTAATGAAAGATTATGCAAAACTTCTTTTTTTCCAAAATACTTTGATACGTCCTCTAAAATTATTGAAGGTTGTTGCAAGTAAAATCCCCCTTTTCACAAAATGAGTGAGTACTCACTTTTTATTTTACTCTTAGCGTATTGTATGTCAACTTTATTTATGTGCCTTATTTTTTTATTCGCAATTTGTAACATAATGAAACAAAGTCGACATTAGAATACATTTTCTCAAAGTCGACTCTGTTTCATTTCAAATCATTATCTTTTATTCATGTCTGCAAATTCAAATACTTTCTAATTCTAGCAATGTCTAAAGAATACTCAATAATTAGTTGCTGTATTGGTAAAATAACAGTTTCTGGATATAAATGCGCATACCTCAGTGTTTCTGTATACTTTTCTAATCTTCTCTCTAAATACTTTACAATTTGTTCTGGATGATTTACTAATAAACATTGGCTATAATAATGGATTTGTTCTTCAGTCGCAGTGTACTCCTCAATTTCAAATTCTTTATGCATGTGTACGCTCCTTTATCATTTTTTGTTTGAATAAGCAATACATAGTCTAAACCAACCGAAATCTGAGTATTTTAATTGCTTACACTATAACAAAGTCGTTAGGTCAAAATTTGTTAGTTTATGTAACGTAGAATAAATTTAACAAAATTGTAATGGATAATTTCATTGTACATATTATAATCTTCTAAAAAAACAGAGTAATATTTTGTCTATTGAAAATATTACTCTGTTTTTTTAATTATATATTTAATTTTTTTAATAGCTGATTCACACACCTCAAAATCTTCAATATTTCTGAACATGTTAAAACCTTCTTCTACTATCTTTTCTTTTCATCTTTAACGTGTTTTTCTCTAATATAATATTAGAATTTAATCCATTTATTTTTTAAAAAAATTTCATAAACACATTCAACTCACTTGTAATCTAAAATGAACTATCACCTTTTTTACAATATACAATTTATATTCCTCCAAATCATAATGATCACAAAAATCATTCTTTTCTCCACTCACTGTATCTCACACCATCAGCATTTTATTTTCTGATAATATATCAATAATTTGTTTAGCCCGTACTTGATAATTATATTCCTGAACAGCTACACTACCATGATCTCGAATTTCTTGTCGTTTTTCTTTATGCTTTAGAAAATAATCTACTGCATGAAGTGTTTCCTTCGCTGATGAAACTGCGATTAAATCTATTCCTGGTTTAAATATTTTTCTAACACCTAGCGTATCCATTGTAAGGAGCAATCCCCCAGAACCTAAAATTTCATAAGTTCTCTGAGTGAGTAATTCTGGATAATTTTGTAATCCGAGTGTAATTTTCGCTGAATTATATACCTTATGAGCCTCTAAATAATGAATAGGTCCATGAATCCACTCCTTTGGTATATCCATTCCAAAAAAACGACTCATTTCATCCCACTTATTCCCCCAAAAATCAACTCTTATATTATTTTCCAGAAGTGGACGAATCAATACGTTTAGTGAATTACTCCGGAAGTGTTCAGGATATTTTTCAAAAACATGAGGATATGCATTTGCAACAACCGCGATTGAACTTTTATATTCAGCAAATTCATTCGTTTTATAGTGTACACTTTTTTCAAATCCAAAATCTAAATGAGCAGATGGAACCCCCAACTGTTCATATACCTTAACTGTATTAGGGCATATTGTAAAAACAAAATCTGGTCTCATTCTTTTAACTAACGGAATTGACCAAATTTTCGTATATGCTGGATCTTCTACAGCCCAATAAATGAGTGGTACTTTTATTTTCTTCATACAGTCCCTTATTATATCTTGTTTTTCTTTTGTTTGTTCTTGTCCCCAGCCAATTGAAATTACCAAATCTGGTTCAAATTCATATAATGTTTTTGATAATTCTTTTGTTATCGGGCCTGAAATTAAAACGTTATGTCCATCAGCTTGAAATCCCCTAGGTAGATTATTTTTCCATATATGGCTACTCTCTAAAAATAAAATACGCATTTGATTTCACTCCTTAACTCGCGACTCTATATTATTTTTTTGTTATTTTAAAATCAAATGAGCATCTCACTTACTTTTACTATTTTGTATTTCTTTTTTCTTAATTCAGAAATTATAATATCTGTTGCAGCAGCTGTGGAATTTCCATTCAAATGAAATAATACAATATCTCCACCTTTTACATTATCCATTACTTTTCTAACAATACTATCAACCTCTGATTCCTTCCAATCATTAGAATCTATATTCCAATGAATTGTATAAGGATAACCTATTTTACTAGCAATCTCTAAAATTTTTTTATTCCAATTCCCAAGCGGCGGTCGGAATAAAGGGACTCCTTCAGTTTTTAAAATATCCTTAAAACAATCTGTTGTTTTTTTGAATTCCTCTATGATATTTTCATATGGTGTTCTTATTAAATCTGAGTGACTATATGAAAAGTTTGCAATTTCATGACCTTCTAAAACAATTCGTCTTGCAAGAGTGGGGAAACTCTCTACCCATTTACCTGTCAAAAACATAGTGGTTTGAATATTATGTTTTTTTAAAACCTCTAAAATTTCTTCAGTTTTATCCGCAAAACCATTTGCATTATAAGTTAACGAAATTATTTTTTCGTTTATAAAACCTTTAGAAATTAGTGTTGATGGTAGAAAAGTGAACTGTGTATAACCCCTATCAATTTTTATTAATTGCCCTACATAAGTCCAATCTGAGTCCATGCTATTATCTATTTTAATTTTTTCAACTGAAATATTAAATTTTTTCGAAATACTTCCTAAAGTATCCCCATGACAAATTGTGTAATAATCATAGTTTGTATGTTGTATTTGATTTACTCTTTTTACTTTCAATGGCTGACCAGCATAAATTTTATTAGAGATAAGGTTATTTAATATTTTTATAGAATTAATATTTATTCCTAATTCTCTCGCGATATCACATAGTGTATCTCCGTTACATACATTATAAAATTCAAAATCTCCCTCCCTGTAAACTTTTTTTATCTCTTTTTTAAAACTGTAACTGCTTCTTTTACCATTAAATATTCCGTATTCCGTTAACACATCAATAATAAATTCTGCTCGTTTCATGTAAGAATGACTTTCAACTGCTTTTCTACCATTTTTTCTAATTTCCTCTCGTTCTCCAGGGTGTTGGAGATAATAATTGATTAATTTAACAGTCTCCACAGGTGAAGAAGATGTAATTAAGTCTCTACCTACTTTAAATAATCGATGAATCTCAGGGATGTCGTTTGTTAAAAGAAAACCACCTGACCCGAGTATTTCATACGTACGTTGAGTAAGTTGAGTAGGTAGATTTTGAAGCCCTAGAGTAATATCAGATGAACTATAAATTTTATTTGCACTCGTGTAATCAATATAGCCATGAATCCAACTATCTGGAATATCTATACCTAATATCCCCTTCATTTCACTCCAATATCCCCCATAAAAATCTATTTTTATATTTTGTTCGAGCAAAGGTTTAATTAATATTTTTAGAGAGTGATGTCGAAAATGCTTTGGAAAATAACTTAATTTTTGAGGATATCCATTTGCAACAAGTGCAACTGAAGCACGGTATTTCAAATCTTGTTGTACTGGATAATGAATAATTGGATGATAACCGAAATCTAAATGTTCAGCTGGAATATTCATTTCCTTGTAAAAATTCACCCTATCATGACAAATTGTAAATACAAAATCAGGATGTGTTCGCTGTATATATGGCAAAGTGAAAATTTCTGTAGAGGTTGGATCTTCCGTTGCCCAATAAATATGCGGAATGTTAAATTTTTTCGTGTTTTCAAAAATCCATTTTTGTTTAAGTTGAGACGCAGTCTCCGGTCCCCATCCCATTGTTACAATTAAATTCGGTCTAAAACTTTTAATTAGGTCGTAAATAATATGCTTATTCAATGGTCCTGAAACCTTTACATCATATCCAATATCTCGAAAACCATTTGGTAAACCATAAATCCACATGGGATGACTTTCTAAAAATAATATTCGCATATTTCTTCACTCCAAAAGCTGTAGATTAAAAATCATTATTCTTTATGTTCTCTTTCTTTTCCGTTTTAGAAAGTTATCGAATTAATAAATTAAGAATTATCATAAATTACTGTACAAAAAGCCTAAACTTTTCATAGTATATACTTTTAGTACTTCCACACTACAGTAAACTAAGTATTATGAAAGATAAGCTGTAATTAGTTTTTCTTATTTATATGTTTCTACATAGCTAAATGACTGGGAATTTAATTTCTTAAAAACTCATTTCACATTTGAATCAATTGAATTTTCAAACATATCATTTTAAGAACATGCATCATGGAGTAAAATTTAATAACTTTAATCAAAAAATCGTACAGATTAATTTAACTGTACGACTACAATTTCAGGCCTTTTAAAAAGTCTTTGTGGAATAATGCTGTTTCCTAGTCCTCTGCTTACTATCATTGACGTACTTTGTTCTTCATACAAACCTGCAGTGTATTCTGGTAATACCCCCTGATTAGGTGCAAATAACCCGCCAATAAAAGGTAATCTTACTTTTCCTCCATGAACATGTCCTGATAAAACTAAATTACTTTTTTCTTCAGCATAGTTTGGTAAAAATCCAGGTCTATGAGACAGTAACACTTTGTAACTATCGGAATCTACTCCACCTCGTGCTTTAACAAGTTCATTCTTTATTGTATTCATTTCATCTTTTTCTTCATTATTTCCCATAGTAAATGCAGGATCATCTATACCAAGAAGATAAATTGCCTGTTCGCTTTTTTGAATGCGTATATGTTCATTTCTCAAAGCAATAACATTATGTTTTTTTATCTTTTCTTTTAAACTATCATATCGCTCTGACCACGCTTCATGATTTCCTGTCACAAAATAAATAGGATAATGCTCTGCAAGTTTATTTATTAGCTGTAAACTCGCCTCTTCATCATATTTATTACTATCAATTAAGTCTCCTGTTATGACAATTATATCTGGATCCAAACTTTTTACTTTTTCAATGAATACTTCTTGGTTTTCGCCAATTTTTTTATTATGTAAATCAGACAACTGTACAATTTTAAATCCTTTAAAAAGAGAAGGTATTTTGCTAGATGTTACTGAAATTTCACTTATACTAATTAAATTGTTTTGTAAATATAATAATTCCTAATACCGCAGTAATAATCAATATTATCCTTTTAAATCTACGTTTCAATTACAATTTATTATTTTTAAAAATTTGTTTATGAAATTCAATTCAGCACATGAAATTTCAGGAATATATCTTTATATTTTATATTTAAAATAAACAGGATATAATTTAAATATCATATCCTGTTTGCAAATATCTATCATGGAGATTTTGAAATTCTATCTTTCATTTTTGGAATTACTTCATTACTAGATATTTTTTGACCTGCAGGAAGATTTAATATAGCTGCTGCACTTTTACTAAGATACATATCTTTATTCGTTTCATGATCTACTATAAATATTCCTTGTCCCTCAAATTCAAAATAACTAATTTCTTTTATTTGCGTTGTATTATTTTTTATAGTTTGATATATTTCGTATAAATCTTTACTTCTATTTTCTCCCCCCGTACGTATAGGCGTTTTATCGTCCGCTACAATTAATCCTTCTGATTGTTCCCCGTTCATAATAAACCATAATTTTTCATTTGTTGGTAATAATATATGTGAGACATTTGAAGCATTTAAAATTTGCTGGGATGGAATTGTCGTATAGATTGGAAAAGAAAATGTTGAAGTTTCCACTTTCATAGGAGCTATTTGTTCATGTGAAATATACTTACTATGTTCATAATCTTTTAAAGCTATAGATTCTGGTGTTTCTTTTTGTTTATTGGATGCATAACCATTGCTACTTACATACACAATTGCAATAACGAAACAAACACACGGTATAGCAAACTTTAAAAATTTTTTCATAAGTAAACACACCCTCCCTTTCTCATAGCATTAATTTGCACGAACATTGTAGACCGTTTCATTCCACCAAAAATTATTATTGTTATGAAAAGAACTAAAGTTATGATTGTAATGATCGCCGTACCAAGGATCCATATATGTTATATAATCGACTCCATTCGTCCCTTTATAGTATCCATCAAGTACTAAGAAATGTCCGATATTCGTTCCATTTTGCCACATAATTAGCGCAATCATCGGTTGATTACTATTAATTTGGTTTTTGAACCAATCATAAGATTTAGCTCCAGAACTGATTGCTGAGCTCACTCCATATCCTGAAAGCCCATATTGTATTTCTCTTGAAGTAGCCGGATCATTATATGAGTCACCTTTAACATATTTAACAAATTGCTCTTGTCTAGGTGTTTTTCCAAAGTAATTTAAAACTGAAACGGAAGTGCCGGCCCAACACCAATTTGATTTTTCTTGTAAAACGTTAGGAACAGCTAATTTTCGATCTGTTGAAGTATTTGGAGGATTACCATTTATATACGCTGATGTGACATATACCTTCTTTCCATCTTTAAAATAGTAAAACCAACGACTATCTAAACTTCCAGTCCAATAATCTTTAACTGCTTCACCATTTTCCCAACCTTTAAATGTTACCTTTGTATTCCCTGGTAACACTTCTACAATATTAGCATTCAAGCTTTTTGCATCTCTGACATTTACATTAAGTGGTGCTGTCGTACCAGAAAATTCCACTTCCTCTGCAAAAGAATTTTTGATACCAACCAAACTCCAAAAAAGAAATAATACAATCATACATATAAAAAACTGTTTTCCCACCCTCATCTTCTCACTCCTTATTCCCATAAATCGTATAGAAAAACCACCGACAATTCATCATTATTAATTGTTCAAGCTTAATATTACATACTAAAGAAAAAACAATATTAAACAAAAAAACAGCCTATAAATTTATAGGCTGTTTTACACATCATCACGTATTACTTAGCTAGCTCTTTCGTCCCTTTCATTACATCAACGAAAAATCCCCAGTTATTCACAACAGAAGAAATACTTATATGTTCATCTGGTGTATGAACGTTGAAAATATCTGGCCCAAATGAAATAGCATCTAATTCAGGCATTTTTTGAACGAATACGCTACATTCAATACCAGCGTGTACCGCAAATATTTCAACACCTTTATTGTATTTTTCTTTATGTACCTTTTCAAATAAATTACGAATAGATGAATTTGGATTGTACGGCCATTCTGGATACTCAGATTCTTTTTCAAACTTAGCACCAACTAATTCTGCAATATGTTTAATTTCATCCACAATATGCTGTTTTAAACTGCTTACAGAGCTTCTCACTTCGTTACGTAATTTAATTTCATCTTGTAAAGTTTCAATAACTCCTAAATTTGTTGAACTTTCTACCAGTCCTTTAATATCCATGCTCATGCTTTGAATACCGTTTGGAATTAAAAATAACGAAGAAATGAGTTGGTTTTGTGTTGCTTTAGCAAACACTTTTTCTGCATTTTCTTCTAGTTTCGTTAGAGAAACATGTACATCGGGATCAACAGCGCGTAGCTCTTCTTGTAAAACGCGTGTCCATGCTTGTACTTTCTCTTCTGCCTTTTGTACATCTTTTTCATCCAATAAGATGGTAGCCACACTTTCACGTGGAATCGCATTTGTTTTTAATCCACCGTGAATTTCACTCACATTAAATTGGATTTCAGCTGATAAATCATGAAGGACTCGTCCTAACACTTTATTCGCATTACCACGTTGTTTATCAATTTCCATACCAGAATGGCCGCCTTTTAGCCCTCCAACATATAAACGATAAGTTGACGTGTTAGCAGGTGCTTCTTCCCAAATAACAGAAATTGTTTCAACTGCTTTCGCTCCACCAGCGCTACTTACTAGTAATTTATGGTCCTCTTCAGAGTCAATATTAATAAATATCTTTCCATCAAAATACTTTGCATCAACAGCGAATGCACCGCCCATTGTCGTTTCTTCTTCTGTTGTAATAACAACTTCAAGAGCTGGATGCGGAATATCTGTAGAATCTAATAATGCTAACGCATATGCAACTGCAATACCATTATCAGCACCTAAAGTCGTTTGATTTGCGTATAGCATATCTCCGCTAATTCTTAGTTCAATTGAATCCTTCTCAAAATCATGAACTGTCGCTTGATTTTTCTCACAAACCATATCCATATGACCTTGAATAATAATTGCTGGAACATTTTCATAACCAGCAGTTGCTGCTTTTTTTATAATGACATTTAACGCTTCATCTTGTATAACTTCTAAGTTACGTTCCTTTGCAAAGTTAACTAAGTAACCACTAATTTCTTTTTCATTTCCTGATCCTCTAGGAATCTTTGAAATTTCAGCAAAATGATAAAATACAGGGTGCTTTATTAATTGTTCTAAAGTAGAATACATTTTTTAAGCTCCTCTCCAAAATACAAATCAATATGTAAAAAACGAAAATCCCTTCTTATTATACCATGGTTCAACATTTTATACTTTGAATCCCCCTAAAACACTTCTAAATTGTGCCTGTTTTGTCGGTATGTAAAACGAGAAATTAAATACCTTACAAGATTGTAAAAGTAATGTAATCTAAGTCGATTTTTTCAATATCAAAATAGCAATATACTCTCTGCAGAGCTAATTTAAGGAGACGAGAAACATGAAAAGATTTTTAGCTATTATTACAGTATGTTTACTATTTTCCAGCTTTATAATCGGATGTGAAAGAGCTCCAAGTCGAAACAAATTTTGCATATCATATGCTTATTTTTACAAATGAGTTGTTCATCTCGCCTACAAACAGAGAAAACTATGCTTTTGAACTATTTACTACGGATATAAAAAAGAAAATGCTACTATGCATTTTCTTTTAATTTTTTCCCTTGTATATATTTTGATGTATTTCCATTCATAAGTTTTTCTAGTCGATTAATATTTTCCGTTAATGCACCTTTCACAAGAGAGAAATCTGTATTTGGTTCTTCTTTTTCTTCTTTAAAAAACGAAAGATTTTGTTTCTTTGTCTCTTTCATCTCTTCTCCCCCTTTTGTAAAAAAATACAACTCCTATATACTTCTATTATATCTTAAGCGTGGACAGGGTGCACTCTTATCCTTTTCTCTTCAATTCTTCTTCTAAGTTTTCTACTTGCTGCATTGTATCCCCTTTTATTAAAGAAAAATCCGTTGTATCCTCAGCTTTTTCTTTAAAAAATTCATTACTATATTCTTTTTCCACTACAATCACCTCTACGTGTTAGTGTAGGAATGATTGTCCAATTTTATTCCTTTTTTGTCTGATTTTCTCGAATTTAGCCCCAAATTATGTATAAAGGAAAAGGACAGAACTGCAATTCTGCCCTTATTTATTAAAATAACTATGATGAATCGTTAAATTATATACATTTTCAAAATCCCGATCTTGAAGATGATTCTTCTTCCCATCAATAATAATGTAAACGTCTTTTACTATTTTTGCTGGGATAATTCCGATATTTTCTACTTGTACTGCTTTTTGCTCATTTAATTGCTCTATATGCTCTAAAGGAACTGAAATACTAAATTGAGAACGAATACCACGGAAGTTTGTGTTCAATTCACTTGCCGCTACGAATACAACGATTTTCGCACCAATTTGTTCTGCATACGTATCAAGAAATGCGTTTAAACTTTGCGTATATTCCTCTTCCGTATGCCACTGCATCGTCTTAAATGCTACTGGATTTACATTTTGAATAATTGTAGTATATATTTCTCCTCTCGCTTTTGAAGCAATTAATGACCGTTTAATAGATTGAACTGTCTTTCCGATATCACTAAATTTTGCTCCCCATATTTCTGAAATATTTGGCGTTAAGATGAATGCAATATCCACAAAGATTACCATTGCAGTGAACATTAAAAGGTTTTTCCAGAGGGTTAAATCTATTCCCTTAATCATGAAATATACTGTGACTGATGTAATAAATAAACCGTACCAAGTTTTTCGGATTAGTTGTTTTTTCTCCTCGTACAATTCTTCATTTTTCCAATAAAAGAAAATCAGAAATAAAAAGACGATTACAAGAAAAAATAAGCCAATTCGAATGTTAGAGATAGTCAATCACATCACCCTCCATTCAAAAACTTCTCACGATATCATTACATGCATGCCTCGCTCTCTTTATGACAAAAAACATGGACAACCTTCTAAGATTAGCTACAATGCATATACATAAGAAAGAAGCCATGTCTTTTATCCTGAATCTACATTGTATACGTAGACAAGCATGTATTTCAAATTTTCATACACATTTTTTATTACAACTATTTAAAAGGAGATATGTTTTGGAATTTCTCCTTCTGGTACTTCTCCATCCATACTTAAATAATAATGACGAATTGGACGTAAATTTTCAGCTAATTCATACACAAGTGGAATACTAGTCGGAATATTTAAAGATACTACGCCATCATTTGATAGATTATCTAAGTACTTTACAAGTGAACGTATTGTGTTACCGTGCGATGAAATAATTACTTTTTCACCCGCTCGTAATGTTGGCGCAATTTCTTTATGCCAATAGTCCAATACCCTTTTCTCAGTATCCTCTAAACATTCAGTTAATGGAAATTCACCTTTTTTGAGCGCTTTATATCTCGGATCGTTTATCCCATACCTTGAATCATCTTCAGTAAGCGTCGGTGGTCTTACATCAACACTTCTTCGCCAAATATGAACCTGCTCATCACCATATTTTTTAGCAGTTTCCTCTTTATTTAATCCTTGCAATGCACCGTAATGTCGTTCATTCAACTTCCATGATTTATGTATAGGAACCCAAGTGAGATCCATTTCATGCAGCACAATCCATAATGTCCGAATTGCTCGTTTTAATACAGATGTATAGGCAACATCAAACGTATAACCGTTTTTCTTTAGAATTGCTCCTGCTTCTCGTGCTTCACTTAATCCATTTGTTGATAAATCTACATCTGTCCATCCTGTAAATCGATTTTCCAAATTCCATAAACTTTGTCCGTGACGAATGAGTACAAGTTTTATCATCATAATTCCCCTCTCGGAAATGAATTTTTTAGTTTTCAATACGTACACGTATAAAGTATCTGATAATGTAATTTTTTATCCATTTATTCTATGAGTCACTCATATTTGCCAAATTCACGGATAAAATTTATTCTTTTTCTAACGATAAAGACAAGAAAAATCAACGCATGCTTACTTTTGATCTACCGGTAGTTCACGTTTCGATAACCATGCATCAAAACCTGAACGGCTATTTGCCATTTCTTTCATAACTTGATGCCAATTTTCTTCACACGCTTCGCCAAATTTTGAAAAAATAGCTCCCATTTGTTCCCTTTGAACATCGCTAAGTTTCTTCTCTAATTCAGCACCTTCTTTTGTTAGAACAAGCTGTTTCACACGTCGATCATGTGCAGCTTCATTACTTTCAATAAGTTCTTTTTCTAGAAGTTGGCGTAATGGACCGTGAAGAGCTTGTTTACTTATTTCTAATAACGATAACAATTCATTTACACTGAGCCCTGGAAAACGAGCAATAAAAAATAAAATTCGATGATGTACTCGTTGTATCCCGTATTCTTTTATAATTTCATCCGGTTTTTCTGTAAATGTTTTATATGCAAAATAAAACAATGCAAGTGCTTGATTCATTTGTTCTTCTTTATGCTGTGTCATCAACTGTCCCCCTATATGTAAATTATACCACAATTCAAATGCAAATCATTAAGTCCGCTTCATCGACCTAATTTCTTAATAAACAAAAAGCGTAGCCCAAAATATTAAGAGGCTACACTTTTTGTTTTATCGAAAGCATATTAATTTTCAGCTAAAGTTAACTGCCAAGAAACACCATACTTATCGTTTAACCAACCAAACTTCTTACTAAATGGATACGGGGCTAGCGGCATAAGAATTTTGCCTTCCTCTGCTAACTTATTAAAAACCGTATCAATTTCTTCTTCTGTTTCACAATTTACATAAAGAGACATAGATGGAGTAAAGGTAAAGTTATGCTTCACACTGCTATCAATACACATAAATTCCTGTCCATTTAATGTGAATGTTGAATGGATGACAGTCCCTTCTTTACCAGGACCCTTTGCATCATAACGAGAAATACTCACAATTTCTGATTGATCAAATAATGAAGTATATAAATTCATCGCTTCCTCAGCTTTGCCTTCAAACATTAAAAACGTAGTAATTTTTTGTTTTGTGTTGCCCATTTTGAGACCGCTCCTTTGTATGTGCATTTCATACATACTCGCAAAACAAACGCGAACGTATATTCCTATAAGTTTATTTTCCCTAAAAATTATTAGATTGTCAACTACATGCATCTTAATGTTATAACCAATTCTTAGAATCTATACTTATTATTTCTTTTTAAAGAGCGCAGCCCAGAGAAAAGGTTCTCCAAATACTTCATTTGGTTGTTCTATTTGCTTCATCTTTCTCAATTCAACTACTTCAAAATCATAAAATATCTCTTTTAACTTTTCTTCTGAGTAAGCAAGACCTCCTTTTAAACTCCACTCTCTATATACATCCCAGTCCGTTATTTCTGATCCATTTCTCTCATCTAATTCCCCTGCTGCAAAACATGTTAATCCGAAATACCCACCTGATTTTAATGAATTTTTGATTAAATCTACATATTTCATTCTTCGATGCGGCGGGATATGATGTAGGCAACCAGAATCATATACAAAGTCAAATTCATTTTGAACATCTAAATTAAAAATCGATTCGCAAATAAAGCGAATATCTACTCCTTGTTCCTGCGCCCTCTCTTTGCCCCAATTAATTCCTTCTAAAGACAAATCTACTGCTGTTACATCAAATCCTTGTGTCGCTAAATAGACTGCATTTCTCCCTGGACCACAGCCAAGTTCTAATACTTTTTCTTTTGAAATCAATTTTTTTTGCAAGTATGAAACTAAGTTTTCATCTGGAACATTCGCAAAAAACGGTACATCTTTCTCTCTATTAGCGTAAAATTCATTCCAAAATGGTACTGCAGGTCTTCATAATGAATCAAGCATTTCTAAAATATCTTCTTGCTTATGTAAAGTTTCATTTCTCATTAAAAACCCTCCTTAAATACTCTGAAAACTATTATAACTCATTCTTTCTATTTAATTTAGCGTATTTGAAGGAAAACTGAAGGAGCTAGCTTATCGATTCTATTACCAATATTCTCTTCGTTACAATCGCTATTACAATCATTATGAGACTTACATACAACATAGGTAATACAACTTATTTTTCCTTCACTTCGTTTAGAAGAGATGATTTTCTCGGATAAAATAATAAAAAAAGCCGCTTCCTCTTCTACAGGAAAACGACTTTCTATATTAAAATATATTTGATTCAGCTATTAACGACCTCGTCTTTGCTGACCTTGCTTTACACTACTTTTCTTTTTACTTGGCTTTTGAAATGATCGTTGTTTGTCATTTCTCGATCCTTCACGATTATCTCTTTGACGATATTGACCTGTTTTCTTTGGCTTTTGAAATTGCTTTTTTTGCGGTTTTTCATTTGTATCTTGTTTTTTAATCATAGGTTGTTCTATTTCTTGTCTTTGCAGAGGCCCGCCAATTGCTTTTTCAATCTCTTCTAAATATCTTTCATCCTTCGGTGCCACGAATGTAATCGCAAGACCTGATCCGCCAGCACGTCCCGTACGACCAATTCGGTGGATATAGCTTTCTACATCTTCTGGAATATCATAATTAAATACATGAGTTACACCGTCTACATCAAGCCCGCGAGCCGCTACATCAGTTGCAATTAAGTACTGAATTTTCGCATCACGGAAACTTTTCATTACTCTTTCACGTTTTCCTTGTGATAAATCACCGTGAAGTTCATCGCAGTTATAACCGTATCCTTTTAAATCATCATATAACTTACTTGCTCTACGCTTTGTGCGGCAGAAAATAACTGCTAAAAATGGCTGGTCGCGATCCATTACAAAACGAAGCGCATCTTGTTTCGCACGATCTGTCGTTTCAATTACACGCTGCTTAATTGTATCTACCGTTACTTCTTCACTTTGTACATGAATCATTTGTGGTTCTTTCATATAACGCTTCGCCAATTTTTTAATGTCTTTTGGCATCGTCGCTGAGAATAACATTGTTTGTTTGCTATCAGGTGTCGCTTCTAAAATATCTTCTATATCATATAAGAAACCGAAATGAAGCATTTGATCAGCTTCATCCAACACAAGCATAGAAAGATTTGCTAATTCAATTGTTTCACGGCGCAAATGATCTAATAAACGTCCTGGCGTCGCTACAACAATATGTGTATTTCCTTTTAACTTTCTCATTTGCTGTGCTACATCTTGTCCGCCGTAAATCGCAAGAACATGAATATCTTCTCTATGAACAAGCATTTTTTCAATTTCAGTTGTAATTTGTAATGCTAATTCCCTTGTTGGCGCAACAATTAAAGCTTGAACATCACTAGACTCTGGATTGATTTTCTCTAAAATTGGTAAGACGAATGCAAGTGTCTTACCTGTTCCCGTTTTCGCTTGGCCAATTATATCTTTCCCTGACATAACAACCGGTATCGCCTTCTCTTGAATTGGCGTAGCTTCAGCAATTCCATTTTCACGTAGTGTATGATTAAATGTTTCACTAATTCCTAATTCTAAAAAATTCTTCAAACAGATCACTTCTTTTCCTTATTTTTCACATTAAGCTTTCATTGTACCATTTGTTTCGCCAAATATGAAAAATAAAAAAATTTTTATCTTCTCTTTTTATACTCGCTTCGTATAAGGTGTACTAGTTCTTTTTGTTTTTTCTCTGAATTTAGTAAGGATGCCCTATTAGAAGATGACAAAATTCGCTTAACTTCGCAATTTCCCCCTCCTATATGCTCTCTTTTTAAACATATGAAAAAACGTCCTAATATTATTTCTTGCTTTTTTCATTTTTTATCCAATTACTCCTCCTTAATGAATATAAGCCACTCACTTTAACAACTAAATATTTATACATATGTAACGCAAACATACGGAAACATAACAATAGGATGATTAAAATGACGAAAAAATTACTACTAGCCTTTTGCCTTTCCATCGTACTATCTATTCCATCCAATCAAATTGTTACAGCTACATCTCAAACAGATGTTATACGTAAATTTAAATATGCTTTAATACAGAATGACGAAAAATTAGTGAAGTCTTATGTAACGAAAGGAGTCGCAATCCCTATATTCAAAGAGAATAAGCAAATCTTCAAAATGATAGAAGTCCCATCCCAAAAACAGGATACAAAGGTACTTATCGCTTATTTCAAAGAAAAACATAGTGAATATAAAATTGCTTTCATTTTAGAAGTAGTATCAAAAAACAGCAAAATATCTCATATTAAAACAGTCTTGAAGCTTTTTTATTAAACGGTTATTTAGAAATCGATAACAACAGCAGTGAACGTTCTATTAAACCGTTTGTAATCGGGAGAAAAAATTGGATGTTCTCAAATACACCGCGCGCAAGGTACTAGAGGAAGTGCCATCATGTATAGTGTGGTTGAAACCGCAAAAAAGAATAATCTAAGTCCCTATCATTATCTTCGTTATTTGTTTGAAACGCTTCCCAACATCGATTTAAACAATAAAGAGGAAATTGATAAAGTCTTGCCGTGGTCAATGGATTTACCATCTAGTTGCAGAGTACCGAAAAAAAGTGACGCAAATAAAAAATAACTCCAAAATCAACTTTTATTGTATATTTTGGAGTTACTTTACGTTTATTCTATAATTGTTTCTAAAGTTAAATCTGTATAGGAATTATCCTCATCTATATTCAAGATTACTTCACATTGACGTAATCTCAATTCAAAGAGCGTTATAGGATCATGATAAACTTCAGGGTTTGATTTCATTTTATGCAGTGTATCTTGTTTTTCTTTTATTTCTAAATGAGTGTTTTCTACAACTTGTCCCAACGCGCCAAATGGATTTCTAAAGAACATATTAATATCCCGCTCTTGTGTGTTTTCAAATAGCTCAAATTGCAAGAAAAACTTCTTCATAATAGCAGCCGTTACATCGGTATAATCTTCATTTTCTAAATACTGTTTGTATTTGTTATATAGCATAGCTTTATTTTTAGGAAGAACTCCAAATAATTTACCGGCACTTTTCAGTAAAAATTGTGCTGGTGTAAATCGGCGTAAAATATTTACTTCTTCCATTTGTATTCTAGTTGTCATTCTATCAGTATCTCTGCGCCAGTCATCAAGCACTTTAAAGTCACATTCTAACTGTATTCGACTTTCTCCAAATAAAGAATTAAGTCCTTCACTGATTTCTTCTAAGTACGATTGACTTTGAAGGAACTCGTTGTTAGAAGTTGCTATCCAATTTTGCATAGAGCGAGCAAGATTAGGTAATACAGTTTGTTCTAGATATTGTTGCACTCTTTCATTCATCGCTGTATTTAACTCAATATCAATGTGACCAAAATCGATTTCTTCACTAATTAAATCGGAACAACTCTGCAATAGTTTCGGAATATGTTCTGTAAGATCATTAGTAATTTCGTTTTTCATTGTACGATATGATTCTGTAATTAAATGAATTTTTTCCTTCTCAAAAGCAGTAAGGTTATTAATACAACCATTTAGTTTAACTAACATATCTTCATTCCAATTAATAGAGTCCACTAGATTGTTTTCCCTCTCGACGCGTTTATCCAAAAGATATGTAATTGTTTTTCGAATGAAAAACAATAGCTTTTCAGTACGTTCTGCATCGATATTTTTATGGTTAAAGTTATAATGAATAAACTCAGTTAAATCGTTTAGTTGTTTACTATTTGTATATAACGAAGAATAAGGGAAAATTCTTGCATTAGGGAAATATGTGTTTATTCTCACTTGCGTATCTTGTATAACTCTTTTTGCTTCTGCTTCATTGTAAATGTTATCGATTTTATTTAATAAGAAATGAACTTGTAGATTTGGTGTATGTTCTTGAATACTTAATAGAATGTCACGTTCTTTGTCAGTAAAAGGTGAATCCGCATTCAATACGAATAATAATTCATCTACAGAGTTTAAATATTCGAATACCTCATCTCTCGTGTCGTTGTTCCTATTAAAGCTAGGTGTAACAACGAATGTAAGTTTGTTTTCACTTAAAAATCTGCATGGTAATTTAAATTCAACACATGCTCTATCTCTATATGTTTGACGGTGTAGAGACATCATGTTATGGAAATCAGAGAAATTCTCAGTTGTTGTAATTTCTGAATCCGTTATAGCGTTAATTTCTGTATAAGCGTCATTTTTAAAAACAACTACATTTGAGATTGAGTTTTCTAATATATTTTCTCCTAAAATAGAGTTAATAAATGAAGCTTTTCCATTTCCTGAAGTTCCAGTTACTAAAAGGCGATTTGTTCTTAAATCTGCAAGCTCGCCAACCAACCAACTAAATCGGTGACCCATTTCTAAATCGTGTTTTTGTGCCCATTGTGTAATAGATTCAAAAAGATGTAAACTATACTCTAAGCCATTCACATGATTAATAGAATATGACAGTAGGTTTTCCGCATGTTTTATATCCGCTGAATCTATTTTGGAAGGAAAAATCTCATCCCATGCCAATACTGCTGCAGATGGAAATACAGCATGAGATGGATTGGCTACCTTTAACCAATTTGTTAACAGATTTGGAATGATATCGTGTAATTGTCTAAGCATATATTGACCTTGAATTAATTCAAAGTACGTTTCTTCGTAAAGAGAAGAAATTTTGTCCCATATATCGGACGAATGTATTTCAATATGTAAGAAAAATTCATTTATTGTTTTAAGCCATAATAAGTAATTTTGTTCATCTTTATAGC
The DNA here is from genome assembly GCF_000746925.1 of Bacillus clarus. Lineage (GTDB taxonomy): Bacteria > Bacillota > Bacilli > Bacillales > Bacillaceae_G > Bacillus_A > Bacillus_A clarus. Next base: position 4,696,034 of record NZ_JMQC01000008.1, on the reverse strand, counting down.
TGTTCCAAAGTGATGAAACCATTTGCGTAAATTGTACTTGATCTACATTATTTAATGTAACTAATACTTTATAAAAATAGTCTGGTGAAATATTTTTAGTAAACCCTTTATCGATATATTCTTTTAGAACCTCAAACCACGGATAAGATTCTGTTCGAATTAACTCGTTCACAGCAAGCTCTACTGCACTGTCAAAATCTTGCTGTTCTTCATAAAAGGAACGTGCAATTGTTGTGACGTTTGGATAATCGGGATTTAAAGAAACCGCTTCTTTAATAACAGCGAAAGCTGAATCAAGATTATTTTGCTCGATGTAAAGAGACAGTAATTGCAGTATAATTTCGGTCATAAGTATTTTGTTATCTGTAGTAATAGAGGTATAAACATTTTCAGCAACTGATAATTGGTTAAGTTCGAAGTAAGCATCCGCAATATTTTTTTGTGCCCATGGTGCTAATTCATTACTGACTTTCTCCCATTTAAAAATAGCTGATTCAAAATCTTGATGGTGATAATAATATTCACCTTGTGCAAAACGAATATAAGATCCATCGGAAGTCTCATTTTTTTGTTCATTTAAATAAGCATCTCCAAGTACTTGAAGAGGTGTATGTGTTTCATTCTCCATTAGGAATGTTTCATAATACATCTTTTTTATAAATTGTTTTTCTAATCTCATTTTTTCCCCCACTATATCTTGAAGAATACATTTTTCTCCATGTGTCAACACTTTTTTGTATTTATGCTTTTTATATTAACAAAGAATTTCTTTTGGAAAATTTCATTTTTCTTTCATTTTTTAAGTAAGATTGAATTTTAATGAGAATAGTTTCAGTTTTTTTTCAATCTCCTTTCAGTTGTGAAACAACATTAGATGTTCCTAATAACTTAATGCGAATATAATATGCTGCATTACGTTGTAACATTTCATGTAGAGTTCGTTATAAAAACAATGGATAGTGAATATATATGCTATGCTTGCTTCGTTGATAGAGAGGGGACAATGTGGAATAACGATAACTTTTATATATTAAAAACCAAAACTAAAGCATTGTATAGATCCGACTTTGATTTAGCATAGGAGCTTATATTTCAGAAAGATGGTTTTCAATATAGAATTGCAATTGATAACAAACAACACCTAAAAAGAAAATACACAGTTAATGATTTGATTCAAATCATTAACTGTGTATTAAAAAATCAAATATTTACGTTTCTCCAAACAATTATAAAATAAGTTTTCCTCCGTGATAACAATAGTAACTTTCAGCTTTAATGTTTTTTATCTTTTTTAAAGACTGTTTTGCTTTTTCAATGTTTAAACAATAGTGCGGATTAGCAATAACTAATTCCTCATTCTCATGAACTGCCGCATCACCAGTAATTACACTGTTTAAACTTGGAAAGTACAATGAAATATGGCCCGAAGTATGCCCAGGTGTTGCGACTATTCTACATTCATTATTTAAAATCATTTGACCATCCTGTACCTTTTCATCAATTAATACATGTTGCAAACTTTTTAATTGACATACAAACCATTTACCGAATTCTATTTCTTCATTCGACATATTTTCTAACAGTTTTTCTGCTTGAACTAATCTCTCTGATTTTATTTCGCCACTAATGTAGTTTGATTCAATTTCACTAGCAATAATATTAATTTGAGGATACTTTACTTTGAAATCGTATAAAGAACCTATATGATCATCATCATAGTGAGTGATAATAACATTCTTTAAGTCTTTCATTTCATATCCATGTTTTAAAATTTCATTTTCAATTAAAGGTAAAAAATTTGTATATCCCGTATCAACTAAAGTTAATTCATTATTTAATTCAATTAGACTAGGATAAATACAATGCTTTTGCCCATTAAATTCAAATTCAATTGGTAGTTCCGTTATCTTCATTCTTCTTCCCCCATATCGTCTGTTTATGAAATATTTAATAATATCCGAAAAATCTACATACATTTATTATAGATGATATAGAAAAGATTATATATCATCTTAGTGTCCCGCTAACTCCTCTAATTTCCAACAATTTTATTATTTATGAGTAATGTTCTCTTTCTTTCTACAAATGCACCATAAAAACAATGATGAAATAGATTATTTCCTCACGTCTTTGTCTATCCTTTTAAAAAATCTATGTTTTTGTAAAAGGAGTGTTCATATGGAGAAACAGACACTTTGGAAGAAATTCAAAAAAAGTTCAGCAACTATAGGTAAATCTAGCGTGTACGAAAGTATTATTTTATATTACATCTTAAAAAAGAAAGGATTGCCTACTAAAGCTAAAATAATCATATTAGCTGCTTTATCCTATTACGTATGGTCAATTGATTTCATTCCAGATATAGCAGCGATTATTGGAATTGGGTTATTAGATGATGTGATAGCCATCGCTTTGGCTCACAAATATGTCAGGCTACATGCAGATGCAGAAATTAGGGAAAAGGGAAAAATAAAGATGGAATCATTATTTGCTTCGGCGCATGCATAACTAATAAAAAGACGGTCATTTATGGTCTTATCCCTGTCAAGTAGACAGTATTAAAAAAGACTAAGCAGCCATTGAGAGTCGATATTCTATCGGAGCTCGATGGTTGAGTCGTTTTTGAAACCGTTTATAGTTATAAAAATAAATATATTCCTCAATTGCTTGTATTAAATCTGTTTCTGTTTTAAAATGATGCAAATACAACATCTCCGATTTTAAATGGGAGAAAAATGACTCGATACAGGCGTTATCATGACAGTTTGCTTTGCGAGAGTGGCTGCCAATGATACCTAAATCTAAAAGTCGTTTGTTGTAGGCATGAGATGTGTACTGGAACCCTTGATCTGAATGGAGAATAGTTCCACGCACATCTCTTTTTTGCGCCAACATTTCAATTGTATCTAATACAAGTTCATTATCATTGCGCTTAGAAATTTTCCAAGAAACAACTTCGTTATTATAAAGATCTTGTACGACAGAAAGATAACGGAACCCCTCTTGGAATCGTAGATAGGTAATATCGGTAACGAGCGCTTCATTTTGTTGGCGGTTTTTAAATTTACGGTTTAAAACATTTGGAAAGGTATTGGAGTACTCTCCTTTAAAGAAGCGTCGCTTCTTTCGAATAATAGATTGCATGTTGAGTTCACTCATTAAGCGATAGACCTTTTTGTGATTCACAAAATAACCCTCTTCTTGTAAAGCAATTTTCATACGTGGATAGCCATATTCCTTGTGCTTTAAGTGGATAGATTTTATTACCTTTTTTAATTGTTGATCCGATTCTAGTCGCATGTTTTTAACCAATTTCGTATGAATCCACTTATAGTAGCTTGACCGATGTATACCTGCAAATTTAGTAAGCCATATAATTGGATATTTCCTTTTTAATGATTCAATGATCCGATATCTCTCTTTATATTTTAGTACGCCTCCATTTACAGATTTGGATATTGCTTTTTTAAATATTCAACCTGTGCCTTATAGTAATCCCGCTCCTCTTCAACAGTGTTGAAATGAACACGTTTCCCTTTTAAAGGATTTGGAATACCTTTCATTCCATTATTCTTCCCACGTGTATCTTTAATTTCACCGCATTCTTTATATTTTTTTACCCAATTTTTCAGTTGGGTAGGGCTCTTAATCTGATATTTTTCCGTTATCATATCGTAGCTTCCTTCTCCATTTAAATAACTTTGAACAGCTGATAACTTTAATTCTTCTGAATATGCATTGAATGTTGAACCTTTTTTAGCCATGAAAAATCCCCTCCAAGTAATAGTGTAACATCCATGTATGTACATGGTCTTTTTACACTGTCTACCTAAAGGGGATAATATCATTTAACCGTCTTTTTTCATTATATAAGTACTTGATTCACATTTATCGGTAAACAATTCAACATCCTCTTCATTTCACGCTCTTTATAATGATTTAAGCATGCAATTTGAATCCAATTATTTTCTTGTAAATAAGATGACTTATAATGAACAATGTATCCTTGCAATGCTAATGCATCCCCTACTTTGTTAGAAAAGATCCCTCGATTTAATTGAATAGTAAGAATAATAGGTTCGGCATGCTCTTTAGGTGAAACAAGTTTTAGTCCCATATTTGTAATGGCCTCTTCAAGAAAGCATATGTTCCATTTATTTTTACAAATGCACTTTCATCTTCGAATCTTTTCAGCGCTTCTTGCAATGCATAAATTAAATTCCATGAATGAGAATATGAAAGACTACCATTCTCTTCGTACATTCCAATGTCCATATACGCAGGTATTTCTTCATTTGCCTTTACAGTGTGATTATGAAAGACGAAAGATAGTCCTGTATATGATTTAATTGCTTTACCGCTAACGCCACTTGCAAAATATATATCCTCTAGGTAAATTGGTATCGCTCCAATTGAACTTATGCAATCAATGCATACTTTAATTTGAAACTTTTTACTAATTCTAAGTAGTTCTTCTAAATTATTTAACATACCAGTTGATGTTTCATGGTGAACAAACCAAAGCCATTCATAATTTTCGGTTTCCATTATTTTTTCCAATTCAGTATATACAAACGGCTCTCCCATATTAATTCCAAAAACATAAGTGGAGATTACAACCCCACTTATGGAAATTCCACTTTATTCTCGATTTACATATAAAATAAGTATAATAATAAGTAAACTTAATATAGTCGCTACAATAGAGTAAGAATAGAAAATCATACAAATTGGTAAACATGCAATTGTAATTAATCCTGGCTTAGTAAATCCTTTAAATATGAAATAAAATATAATAAAAACACATAGAAGAGTAAGCGCTATTAAATAATCAAATGCTATTAATCCTCCAATAAATGTTGATATGCCCTTTCCACCTTTACCTTTAAACAAGATCGGGTAAATATGTCCGATTATAACAGCCAATAAAGATAACATTACAAATATGGAATTTTCAAAAAGGTATTTTGCAATGTAAACTACTATCGCTCCTTTAATTGCATCACCGAAAAATGTAGCAATGAAATACCATTTTCCATATACTCGCCCCATATTTCTCGCCCCAGGATTTCCACTTCCAGCATCTCGAATATCTATCTTGTGCCTCCATTTTGTAAGAATATAAGCTGTCAATATATTTCCGAATAAATACGATACTACTACATACAAAAACTGCATACTGTTAATCATGTAATCATTCACTTTCTAAATGGGGATATTTATACAACATTCAAATCTTCCATATATTGTACTTTTCCTAATCTATATCCCATTTTATATTTTAACATCATATTTTTACAAATAATACAAAAATTATCACTTGAATATTGATATACTTAAAGCGCAAAATATTTCTCCCTCATTAAAAAATAAGTTCCTTTTACTGCTATGTCTGATCCTGTTACAAATTGAACTTCCCCCATACTTTCCTCACAACACTTCTTAAATTCAGCATATATTTCAGGAGCTGAACGAAGTATGCCACCATTTACTGCAATTGAAGTAGGTAAGTTAAATGCCATTTTATTATAAACATCAGCTGTAATTCTCGCTAATTCCTTTCCAGCTCGCATCATAATTTCAAGTGCGTCATCATTACCATTTCTCGCTTCTTTTATAACAAATGGAGCAATTGATGCAACCGTATCTTTTGAGGAAGTATATACAAGACTTTTTATATGGGATGGAGTAAAAATATGAAACTGCTTTTGAATAGACTGGCTCAATAGACAAGGTGAAACTCCTTGATCAAATTGTAACGCCATTTTCTTTAAAGCTTGTAAAGCAATCCAATAACCACTTCCCTCATCTCCTAAAATGTGTCCCCAGCCACCGCTATACTCGTATACTTCTCCCTTTTTCCCTATACAAACTGTACCTGTACCAGCTATCGTTAAAATACCATCCTTACCTTTTAATCCAGCTGCATGCGCAATCATTGCATCATCATAAATTTCAATTTGTGTTCCGTACCTCTTTACGAATCGCGATTTTAATTCATTTTTATCTACCCCGCTAATACCTGCTAATCCTAAACAAATACAAACACAATGCTCCTTATAAAAGTTTTTCTGACATTGATCGATTGCTTCCATAATATGCGCTAGCGCTTTCTCATAATCTATCAATACATTTCCGAAATGACTTTTACTCCTCGCTAGCTCTTTTCCATTTTGATCAAAAGCAATCGCCTCAGTTTTTGTTCCACCACCATCTACTCCAATCATATATTTCATTTTCTCTCTCCTATTTTTATTTTCTAATTGGTGGGAAAGTCACATTCCCTAAAATGACTGATTCCCTAGCTCCAGTAGCACTCGGCACATTGCTTGGATTACGATGATACGTTTCATTTGCTAAAATAGCAAATGCGATCGCTTCTTTTGCCGCAGATGAATATCCTAAATCTTCCTGAATACATACTGTACACTGTTCTTCTTTCAAACCTTCTCGTATCATTTCGACCAGTGTTTCATTATAACTGCCGCCTCCGCCAAGAATAACCTCATCAATTTCATAAAAAGGGAAAATAAATTCTTTATACTGGTGAACAATTGTATTTGCTGTAAACATTGTTACAGTCGTTAATATATTCTCCTTACTATGTTGTTTAAATCGATTTAACAATTCCTTCACGAACTCTTTTCCAAACTGTTCTCTACCTGTTGATTTTGGCGGGGACATTTTTAAAAATGGATGATCCATGCAGTACGTAAGAATTTCTTCTACTATTTCTCCATTTTTTGCTATCTCTCCATTTTTATCATAAGGTCGATTAAACAATTGGTAACACACTTCATCAATTATCATGTTCCCTGGTCCTGTATCAAATGCAATTACGTTTTTTTCACATCGTTTATTCGGTATGACTGTTACATTTCCGATTCCACCAATATTTTGTAAGAGGCGACTTTTAGTATGATGCCGATATAAAATAAGTTCTGAATACGGAACAAGTGGTGCTCCTTGACCTCCAGCAGCCATATCCATCGTTCGAAAATTAGAGATAACTGTCGTGTCTGTTTCATACGCTATCACGGCTGGCTCTCCAATTTGCAATGTCGAGGAGATCATATTTCCATCTTGATGAGGCTGATGGTAAATCGTTTGTCCGTGGGAACCTATTAATTCCAACTGTTCTAACAGAAAATTAGCCTCTTTACAAACTTCTTTCACCGCATTCGCAAAACACATACCAAGTTTAAAATTCAAACTACAAATAAGTTGAACGTTTGAAGCATCAATTGATGACACTTGTTTTATTTCGTTTTTTATATCTTCATAGATTGGAACAGTAACAAAGTGAATAAGTTCTATCTTAGAATCCTCACCACTTCCTTCTATATGAACAAGCGCTACATCTATTCCGTCTAACGATGTACCAGACATTACACCTGCAATATACATAGCATGACCTCCAAAATTCTTTAAAAAACAATAATGTAAGTAAATAAAGTGCATCCTGCTAAAAATAATACAAATCTAATAAACAACTGTGCTTTTGATGCATATGTACCATCAATAAAAGAAACGACAATCGTAAGTAAAACGCTTGCCGAAAGACTTGTTACGAACCATATACTATGCAATTGTGATAGTTTTAACATTCCTAGCAAAGGTACAAAAAGTAAATTCGCACAAATCACTCCAAATAATAGTAAAAATACACCTTTATAACTAAATTTTATATCCATTTCTTTTCACCTTCTCCCATTTCTATATGAAAGAAGTGATAGACGAATTGTCTATCACTTATAAATCACTGTATGAATCTTAAGTATTCACAGAGTCCCCATCACCATTCTTCTCAATCTCAAGCATATTTTTATCGTACATTTTAAAGAATGGAAGATAAATAAGGAACGATATTGTTATATTTATAAAAACTAATACAATCGCTCGCCAGTCCCCACCTGTTGCTAAATATGCGCCAATTGGAGCTGGCAGTGTCCACGGTGGCATAATATGTGTCGGCGTAACAAATCCCATTGCAGTTGCTGAGTAAGCTACAGTTGCTGTTACTAGTGGTGTAATGATAAATGGGATAATTAAAATTGGATTTAGTACAATCGGCAATCCGAAAATAACAGGTTCATTGATATTAAAAATACCAGGCACAATACAAGTTCTTGATAATGCTTTCGAATATTTTGATCGACCAAATACAATCATAGCTAACACAAGTCCTAATGTCGCGCCGGAACCACCGATCCATATAAACCATTGATATAACGGTTCGGGTGAAATAAATGGTAAATGATTTGCTCCACTCGCTACTGCTTCACCATTTTTCCCTAAATATACCTCCCATAATGGCCGAGCAACAGTTCCTACAACCGATACACCATGTATGCCAAAAGACCAGAAAAATGTTATTAAAAATACCGGTATGATTACTCCAAAGTAACTATCACCAGCTTTTACTAACGGTGCAGCTAGTTTATCAACAACCTGATGTAAATCAATGCTAAAAACGACAGTAACAAGACTCATGATCATAATAACGAAAGCAGCAGGTATAAGTGCTTCAAACGAACGTGATACTGACGGTGGTACTTGCTCTGGCATTTTTATCATTACATTTTTTGTCTTACAAAATCTTAAAATCTCTACAGACAAAATAGACACAATCATCGTGACGAATAATCCATGTCCCCCAAGGTTTGTCATTGGAAGCATAAATCCTTTTTTATCAATTAATTCAGGTGTTAATGTTAAAAGTAGTGAACATACCGCAAGCTGTGCTCCAGATAATGCATCTAACTTATAACTTTTCGCTAAATTGTATCCTATACCAAATGCTATATATAACGACATAATAAACATCGTTAACCGATATGGTATTAAAATACTCGCTTGATGTTTTGCTGCCCAAAGTGAAATGAAACTATCTTTCGGAAGTGGCGGAAATGCTACAATTAAAAAGAAGCTCCCTACAATGATAAATGGTAATGCTGAAATAACCCCATCACGAATGGCTTGTAAATGCCTTTGCTCAGAAAGCCTTGCCATCGGTCCAGATAAGTTATTCTCAAGAAACGAGACAAACTTATTCATAACACTACCTCCTAACGAATTAATTCATTTACAGCTTTTAATAAAGTTGGTCCACCGAGCGGCGTATACGCTTGTGGCGGAATGATACCGCACGGAACAGATTCCTGCTCTGCAATTTTTTTAACAGAATCAAAACGATGTCTTACTTGAGGTGCAACCATTACAACATCCCAACCATTTTTGACTTCATCTTCAACCTCATTTGTTCCAATCGCATGCACTTCCATATTAATCCCTTTTTTCTCCGCTTCCTTTTTTAAAGCGTTTACAACAATTGCACTGGACATTCCTCCAGAACAAACGAATAAGACTTTCATTTTATAATCCTCCTATTCATGTAAAGTAATTTCCATCCTCTTTCATGAATTGTCAAACCAACAATGATTTGTTCTGCATACATATCAAGAAATGCGTTTAAGCTTTGCATGTATTCCTCTTCCGTATGCCACTGCATCTTCTTAAATGCTGCTGGATTTACATTCTCGTACTTCCCCATCCATACTTAAATAATAATGACGAATCGGACGTAAATTTTCATCTAATTATTCATACACAAAGGGAAGTTTCACGTTACTAACAAGCATATGAAGTTAATCAACAGTTTAGTTATGATGAAAGTAAATTTCAGCAAAAATATTTTTTCTATTAAATAAAAGTTTCAATATGGAATTTTCTCAATTGTAGCTGTCCTATTCACATGATATAGTAGTTTAGATAATAGAATTAAAGGGAGGCGTATAGATGTTCTTTAAAAGGTTGTTAATGATTTGCTGCAGTGTCATCTTGTTTATTCCTTTCTCTTTTATTACCTCTCATCCTACTTATGCCGAAGTACCTACTACGTATCAAAAACACGAATTACGTGCTGCATGGATTGCATCTGTACTTAATATTGATTGGCCCTCAAAAACTGGCTTACCTATCGAAAAACAAAAACAAGAATTTACGAAACTATTAGATGATGTAAAAAACACCGGTCTGAATGCAGTTGTTGTACAAATTAAACCAACTGCCGATGCTTTTTATCCCTCCAAATATGGTCCTTGGTCTGAATACCTGACAGGTACACAAGGCAAAGATCCTGGCTACGATCCACTCGCATTTATGATTGAAGAAGCACATAAAAGAAATCTAGAGTTCCACGCATGGATTAACCCCTACCGAATAACGATGAATCATACTGATATAAACCGATTAGCAGAAAATCATCCTGCAAGAAAACACCCCGATTGGGTCATACGTTATGGTGGAAAATTATATTACAACCCAGGTATTCCAGAAGTGAAAAATTTTATAATGGAAGGCACATTAGAAGTTGTTCAAAATTATGATATTGACGCTCTGCACATGGACGATTATTTCTATCCTTATAAAGTAGCTGGTGAAGAATTTCCTGATCAAAAAACATATGAAACATATAACAACGGTAAATTTTCGAATATTGAAGATTGGCGACGTGACAATGTAAGTCAGCTTGTAAAAGGTTTAAACGATGCAATTAAACAAGAAAAATCATATGTGAAGTTTGGTATTAGTCCCTTTGGCGTATGGAGAAATATTGCTGACGATCCAACTGGGTCAAACACAACCGCAGGACAAAGAAATTATGACGACCTATACGCCGACACAAGAGAATGGATACAAAAAGGATACATTGACTATATTACTCCTCAAATATATTGGAATATTGGATTCATCCCTGCCGCATATGACATACTATTAGATTGGTGGGTAAAAGAAACTGAAAACAAACCAACTCACCTATATATCGGACAAGCCACCTACAAAATTAACAATAATTCCGTTCCTGCATGGTCCAATCCTGAAGAATACCCTAGACAAATTGCATTAAATCATCAATATTCTCAAATAAAAGGCAGCATGCATTTTAGCTTAAAAGATATTAATAACAATCCTCTAGGAATTAAAGATAGACTCACTAAAGACATATATAAACACCCTGCTTTAATCCCTCCTATGCCTTGGCTTGATAATGATCCGCCAAAACAACCTGCTTTAAAAGGTGCTATTCCAAGAGACGAAGGTGTTACTTTAGGTATTATTGATGATAGAGAAAATGACTCTGCTTATTACGCCATCTACCGAGTGAATGGAAAAAATGAAGTTGATATACAAAATCCAAAGCATTTACTTACTACTGTGAGAAAAACAAAACCTGGGGAAATTTATGTAGATAAAACAGCTATATCTGGTGAGACATATACGTATGTGGTGACTGCAGTGGATCGATTGCATAATGAGAGTGTTCCTTCTGGCAACACTACTATTAAAGCAAAATAAAATTAAAATCCCTCATTTTAAAAGTGGGGGATTTTATTTTATATGAAACTATTACTTTCTCAATTCACTATATTGAATATGAATTCTATTTTCTGGGTTTTTATCAACTGCATATAATACAAATAGGAAAAACCACTCTAACGGCTTCATTAAAATATAAATGAAATCTGCCGACCACTTTGTATTAATATGTTTACTAATTGGATAACCATATTTATCGTAAAAATTTCTAATTATTTTATGACATCTTGGTAGCCGTTCCTCAATTACATTTTCGAAAGCGTTCGCAATTAATAATTGCCGATTTACTGTAATTCTATCTCCATGTCTAATTCCTGCTCGTAATGGCTTAACAATTTTTTTATGCCCTTTGACAGAGACAGTACATAAGCAGTGCCCATCTCCAGAAAGAATTTGAGGACTTGGGGCAGGAATCTTAGAATAATTAAAGCTACTCGTTTCCATAAACACTCTTATAAAGCTATCTGGCTTTTGACCAAAAAGTATTAAAATAAATATGATGTGTTAGCAAAAATCACAATATAATATTCTATATTTTACCATTATCCAACCTTTATATATAGAATTTTCTCATTTTTCAATTCACAAAAAGTTTTCATATCACCCATAGCATACCTTTCAAAATCAAATATGTTCACAAAAAAACGCCTCAAAGCCGAAATACTCGGCTTTTAAGGCGGTCTCTTCTATTTGTTCTTAAACTTCTCCTTCGCAGCTCTCATCTTCACATTTAAATCATGATCAATGGAGTCACGAATATCACGTTCTACTGCTTCCATTTCTTTTTGGAAGTTTTGCAAGTAGATTTTTAATTCCTCTTCTTTTTCAGGACGTTGTGATGGTGGTAATTGCACCACTAACGATAACATCGCTGTTAAGTCTTTCATTAAGAACGTTTCCAATTTATGCTGTTGTTCAAACATGCGTTGTTCTTGATAGTACGGAAGTGCATTTAATACTGAAATTGTAATATCATCAACTGTTCTTTGTAATGAAGGATTGATGGATCGTTTGTACGCTTGAATTGTATTTAATGCATCGGGATAACGATCATAAAAATACAATTTATAAAACGATAAGTCTGTCGGTTTAGCTGATTGTTGTGATTCTTGTCTTAAGAAATCTTTCACTTTCATTGCTGCTACATCGACATCTTCGTTTGTAACTTTTTTCGTCGTTTTTGCCATAGCGTGTACTTTTTTCTGTTTATCTTTCGGTAACATCGAGAAAACCTGCTCTCTCGTATGCTGACCCGCTGCACAGAAAAGTGTATTCAATGTTTTTTGCTCCTTATTCCCCTCTGTACGAATCCATCGATAAAAGAGTGGATGTTGTGTGAACTCTTGCAAAAATGGCGTTGATTTATTCGATAACTTTTCAAGTGATTCATGGGCCCTGTTATATGGCTTCGCCCATGATAAATAAAATTTCCGTCCGAAATACACAAGCAGGACAACAATCGTAAATCCTACTAAAAGTAACGTTCCGACTAATATTAAAGCTAACTTAATGAAACCCATTTTTTCACCTCCTCTAGTGACCTGTTATTTCTTTGGACGCTGAATGAGCTTCTGCTTCATTTCATCATTAAATGTATCAAGTTCAATCACAAATTTCTTACTAGACTCTATAATGCGTTCTGAAGATTTCTCAGATGCTTCAATAGCAGCAAATACATTTTGGAATGATTCGCGCAATTTATCCATACTAATTGCAGGATTTTCAAGCAACTTAGTTGTTTCTTCTGTATTTTGTTTTAATGCTTGAGAATTACTTAATACCATTGACTCAATCGCTTCATTCGTTGCATTCACTGCATCAATCGTTTTACGTTGGTTCGTTAGCGCTAATTGAATTGCAGCTGAGACCGTTACGACATTTTGTGTCATTGTAATAGCATTACGAATCGCCTCCGTTAGCTTCTCATTATTTTTCTTAATAATGTCTACAGATGCGATAGATTGTAATAATACACTTTTTGCTTGCTGCATATTACGAGTACGCACAAGTATTTTTTCTAATGCATCATTAATTAGTGGGATATCCCTTTGACGATCTGGATTTTGTTTTTCTGCTTCAAGCATTCCAGCAAGTTTTTTTCCTAAGTATACTTGTTTATCAAGAGCATGAATTTTGTCGTGCGATTGTTCTTTTAACATTTCTAGACCAACCGTATCCTCTTGTAAGTTGTCGCGACCGATAAGTAGTGATCTTATAATTTCTTCGATTTGTTTATCTATGGATTGATATTTATGCACATACGTTTCAAGCGGGTTTTTCTTGAAAACTTTAAACATAAATTTCTTCATACCTGATGCTTTTAATGAATTCGGATCAAGTTCTGATACAACTTTTCGTAATTCTAACAATGTATTTGGAATTTCTTCATTCTTTCCATTCATCATCGCTGTTACAGGGCGCTTCAATGCCGATAACGTTTGTCCTGCAGCTTGCTGTTCTTTATCTCCTAAATCTCCAAGTTGTGACAACACTTTCGATAAATCTGTATTTTGCTCGCTGTTTAATTTTTGTACATAAAGATCAGCTTCTTTATTCAGTTCTTCAAGTTCTGCATCTTTTATAACTGTATCAACTACTACTTCTACATTATTGTCTTTCACAATCGATACAGGTTCTTTTTTCTCTAATTCAGTCAACAAAATCGCTCCTTTATTTATATGTGCGAAATTATTTGCACTATATTTCATCTAACATATCGTATTCAACATGAATTACACTTGTTTGAAATTGACTTTCAAGAAATACCTGCCTATGCAGTCATTCCCTGTTTCTTATCATAAGTATACCTGCTCTCGGCATTATTTTCCTCAGACTTAAGACCTAGAAGGCAACATGCTGAAGACGGATTCTTCACGTATCACACACTTTATTACTTATGAATTCTGATTTTAATTTCATTTTGTCTACTTTTCCATTTGGTTTCTTCGGCAATTGTGACAACACTGTCCAAATTTTAGGCTGTTTATATGCGATTAATTTCCGACGACACTCTTGCTGAATATTTAATAAAGTCTGCCAAGGCTCTTTTACAATAACTGCGCGGATTACTTCTCCTCGTTTCTCATCTTTTTCAGAGAACACTACCGCTTCCGTAACACCAGTAAGACTCATTAATACATCTTCTATCTCACTAGCATATACAAAACTGCCTCCCACTTTAAAAACATCACGGTCACGGCCGACGAGAACAATTTTCCCATCTTCTCTTTGAAAGCCGATATCATGCGATGTTACCCAATCTTCTATAAATGTAGCTTTCGTTTGTTCCTCATTGTCAATATAGCCCTCAAAAGCCTGACCTGATCGGACGAAAAGTTTTCCAAAGGTTGTTCGGTTCGTTTCTACTCGTTCATTTCTTTCATTAAAAAATGCAATTTCCACATCTGGAAACGTTACTCCTACCGTTTCAGGAGCATGCTTTGCATCTGTAGGTGTTAACAATGAAGCATAGCCCATTTCTGATGATCCATAATATTCATATAACGCTGATTTAGGAAAGCATTCCTCAAACTTTTGTCTTTGCACTGGTAATAACTTTGTGCCAACTGAAATAATGCATTTCGGAATCATTTCTTTTACTGTTTGCTTCTGCCTTGCATAGCGAATTAAAGGATCTATTAATGCTGGCGTAATAGAGACAGCATTTCCTTGTGCTTTAAAAAACGCTTCTGGTGTAAACTTAGACAATATTATTACCTCAGAACCAGTAGCTAAAGCATGTAATGCTGGATATAACTGTGCTGAATATGAGAAATGTAGCGGAACTACTACACGCTCATTTTCTGTGAGTGAAAAAGCCTCACTCCATCCTTTAAAGCTACAAGTCCATGACTTCTGGCTTTTAACAAAGCCTTTAGGTGTACCGGTTGAACCTGATGTATACCCAAAGAAATATAGATCCTCAGCTTTCTGTACATGTCTATATGGAAATTGAATGTCACTATGTTCAATTGTTTGACATATAGTCTCTTTAGGTGTGATAATCCAATTAGGTTTCGTTCTCTTTATACTTGATTCCCATTCACTCTCTGTAACATCTGGATGAACTGGCACTATAATTCCACCAACTTCTGAAATTGCAAGTGCATCTCGAATCCATTCCATACAATTCTCTAGTTTAATAATGAAAACATGTCCTAACTTTGCACCATTTTGTATAAATTCTGATGCACGCGTTGAAACACATTCTGCCAATTCTTTATAAGTCCATCTATAAGATTTGTCAGAAAGCGAAAATCGGTTAGGGTACTTGTCTGCTTGTTCATAGAAATAAGAATGTATTCGCATAGTAAATCTCCTTCTGTGTTATAACTTATTCTTTTTATTCTTTCGCGCTACAAATGCTCCCTTTTGAAAAGCTAATAATACTGTTTCAAATGTATCGTCTTCTTCAATCATTTGAATAAATGCCGCTAGCTCTTCTTCATGTGAAGTTGCATTATCAATTATAAGCACTCCGTTTGGCTTTAATATGCGTTTTATATTTTCCCACCACCACATATATTGTGTACGTTCTGAATCTAGGAAAATAAAATCAAATGAACGATCTACTTGTGCTTCTAGAAATACTCCTGCTTCTTGGTTATGAATATCAATTCGATGTCTAAGGTTAGCTTGTTCAAAATTTGCAAGTGCGAATCCAACCCGTTCTGAGGAAAGTTCAACAGTCGTAACACTTCCATTCGTTTCTTCCACTGCATTTGCTAGCCATAACGTTGAATATCCATTTGAAGTCCCAATTTCTAAAATATTTTTCGCATTACATCCCTTAACGAATATAGATAAAAATTGTCCCATCTCACGAGAAATATTTCGTAATCTTTCTTCTCGTTTTTCTTTTTTTCGATCATGCTCTTCCCCATATCTTTCAAGCTGTAACAACAGTGACTCTATAGATTTCATTCCATTCATCGCCTTTCCAACAATATGATGAGAAAGTTGATTATGTTCGTCTACTTTTCATTATATGCGAAATGAAAGCCTTTTTCCTGTTATCAGACAAAGATTTTAATTTTTTTGTGGCATATTGTTTCATTTTTTGGTAAAGTTAATTTCTACGTGTAATTATTTCATTCACATTATTTTACAATCAGATTGCAATTATAAAATAATCTATACCCCATTTAAATGAATCGGTATTTTCAAGTCAAACAAGCGCCCTTTTCGGACGCATTTTCTTTTGTTTATAACTATATATGTAAGAAAGGATGCTTAAATATGAACGTGATTAATTTAGATGCTGCTAGAAGACGTAAACAGCACAAAAAACTAATGATAACTATACCGATTATTAAACGTATTTATGAGGAAAACGGGGAAATTAAATTTGAGGTAGCTGGCGAAAAAGATGTACCTCTTGAAATGTTAGAAAAATAAATGATACTCAACTAAAATAAAGACGCATTTCTGCTGAAATGCGTCTTTATTTTATATACTCTTGTTTAGATGATTAAGTTTTTCTGGATTAACCATCATATAAATGTTTGAAATCTTCTCATCATGAAATGCGAAAGAAAGTACATAAGCAGCATAATTATTTATTTTAACAATAACACCTGGTAGGCCATTTACCATTTTAAATTCAATAGCGTACTCGGCTGGTAGCCTTTTAGCAATACCAAAAAATAATCGTACAATTCTATCTGCAGTGTAAATTGGATTAATAGCAGTTGTAACTTTCCCACCACCATCTGCTTTGAATATTGCATCCGTTTTTAACAATTGTAACATCGCTTGCACGTCTCCTCGCTGCAAAGATGAAACGAATTGTTCTACATACGAAGCCATTTGCTTTGTACTTAATTTGGAGGTTTTCGGTTTATCTACTATACTTTTTCTTGCGCGTTGAAAAATTTTCCGGCAATTTACACTGCTCTTATTAACAATTGCAGCAATTTCATCATAGTCGTAATCAAAAACTTCTCTTAATATAAACACCGCTCGTTCTACTTCAGATAATTGCTGTAAAAGTAAAAGGTATGCCGTTGAAAGAGATTCTTTCATTACATATGTCATCGATGGATCATCACTTTCTTCTACTAATGGCTCTGGTAACCACATCCCAACATATACATTACGCTTATGAGCCGCTGAACGTAATTTATCGATTGAACGATTTGTCACCATTTTACATAAATACGCTTTTATATGATCAACAGACTCGACATCATCTAATTGATTTAATGAAAGGAATGCGTCATGCACAATATCTTCCGCATCCATAACACTCCCAAGCATTCGATATGCTAAAGAAAATAATAATGGTTTATATAAATGATATAATTGCTCCGTTTCCACTCTCATTTGTCCCTCTTTCAGTTTATGGCTTTACTATGTTCTAAAATGCATAATGCCGCTCGTTTTCCGCTAGCCACGGCTGCATCAGCTAATAATTCATCATGTCCGGCCCAATCTCCTGCAACGTATATACCTGACATTTCAGGAATAGCAGGTCCTGGATTTTCAATACGACCGATGTGAGGGAAATCATATATAACAGTTATTTTTGGAAAATATTGCTTTACAACAACTTCTCGTTGCCAATTAGGATGTAATACATCCATTGTATGTTCTAACTGACCTTTATCGTCATTAAAATTATTCGCTTGTAACATTGGATCATGATACTTGATCAAACTTACTACTTCCGTACCGTCGTCACTTAACTTAGCGGCTCTTGATTGGTTTGTAAAGAATACAGGTTGATCCAATCCTAACACAAATTGGTGAGATAGATTAGATAATTGTTTCAAACCGATATCTAAAGCTGCTGCTGTCACTTGTATTGATTGTTCATTCCATATATGCAGTCTCGTTTCTTCTGCACCTTTTATGATTTTACAAGCCTCTTTCGGCGGTGTTGTAATGACAACGGCATCCACTTCAAATACTTCATCGTCAAAACAACGTATTTTCTGTTTGTTCTTGAAATGTTCCACTTCCGCAACATGTTTACTCGATATAAATTGAACACCTTGATTTATAGCTTCATCTTTTAATTTTGCGATTATTGTCTCCCATCCACCATCTACATAAAATACACCGTCTTTCATAGAGCGCTGTATTTGTTTTAATACGGAAGATGCTAATTGTATAGTAGGGGCATATGTGTACGTCGCTGTACGGCATAACGCATAAAACATATTTCTTACCATCGGATCTTTAATCTCCTTTTCTGCCCATACAGTAAGACTTATTTTCGGAATTGTATTTAAATCCAATTTCCCTAACTTAATCATAAGATGAGAGAATTGTATTTTAGCAGACCATGAAAGTAACGATGTTGATAAAATAGAGCGAAAATCTGTTGGAATTGTATATACGTCATTCTTCCATATTCCATATGCCGCAGTAGACGGTATCCCTCCTGCGAGATGAATTCCAAGTTCTTTAAATGTCGAAAATGCTTCTCCACTACGATATAGTGCGTGTGCTCCTAAGTTCATACAAATTCCATTTTTATTAGTTGTCATCGCTCTTCCACCAAAACGACTAGACTTTTCTAAAACAACAACTTTTTCTCCAGCCTTTGCTAAATATATTGATGCTATTAATCCCGCCAGCCCTCCGCCTATAATCGCTACATCAAATTGTTTCATATAAAATCCCTCCTTATTGTTCTACATACAAGACGAACGATGAAGGAAGGATGTGACATTATTTACACTATATTTTTATGAAAAAAGACCTTTCTCAGGCCTTTTTAAAACATGATATGCTTAAATAAACTTATACGTTAGAATATCATCTACGTATTCATGTTCACTTAGCTTGCATTCTTTTATTTTACGCACCACTTCAATAAATCCCATCTTCTTATATAAAGTAATTGCCTTAACATTTGTTGAAAACACACCTAAACATACTTTTTCTAAAAGAGGGTTCTTCTCTGCCCAAGCTAACAGTTTTCCCAATAATAATTTCCCAATCCCGATGCCTCTATATCCCTTTTTAATCATAATGGAAATAGATCCAATATGCGACAAACGCATACGATTTTGTGATAATAACATGATCCACCCAACTGCTTCGCCGTTCACTTCCGCTACTATCATCGTTTCTCTTTCATTTGCTCTTAACTTTTTAATCCATTCTACTTGTTGGCTTAATGTTTGTTGAACTCTTCGCCAGTAACAATAAAGAACTCATTTTCACCAATAACTTCGTTTTGTACATGTAAAGTTGCTTCAGCATCCTCTATTTGAACAGTTCAAATTGTTATATTAGCATCCTTTTTTAGAAACAATACAGTCACCCTTCCTCCTGCACTATTTACATATTGCTAGAAAACATTACGTTTAACCTATATTATTTAAAATATTGTAATTCAAAACTATGACCTTTATTTTATATATCTTTCATATTGCATCCGAAATAACTCGATAGCAAACGGAAGATCTTCTTCACTTTTTATATAGTAACTAATCCATCCTGATTCAGGTAATACATGATGCGGTTTTACTAAGCCCTGATTCACCAATTCATCCCGTTTTGATTTCGGAAATGGTAAATCAGCTAATTTATCGCCATGAAGATGACCTAATTCTTTCTTTCCATAATTTAATTCAATGCCACCAAATCGATGTGGTTTTTCAGAAACACCTTCCCAGCTGAGTACTTCCTGTCTAATCATTTCACTATATGACATAGTCATTCACTCCTTTATGATGATTGATGTAACTTAAAATTACCATTCCTCTTCACTTAATTCCATCAATCAAAAGTATGAACGACTATACGAATATAGTGTAACAACAAATTACATATTTTCTATTCAATTTAATACTTATAAGGGTGTTTATTGCTTTAAGTAAAATTATTTTTAAGAAAATTTATGTATGTGAATATAAGAATAAATAATAAATAAAAAAGCTGATTATTTACATCCCAATGAATTAAAGCAATTGAAAACAGCTATACTTTTTGCCGAACGAACACATAGTGGCCAATATCGAAAAACTGGAGAACCACATATTTTTCACCCTTTTGCAGTTATAAAGCTCCTACTTGATTATAAAGCTGATAGTACAATATTAATTACTGCACTATTACACGATGTTGTAGAAGATATTGACTACTCACTTGAACAAGCGCAAATGCCCTCCTGCAAAATAGAAATAGTTGTCTTTACACATCCAACTGCACATTACAAAAACTAGACTCATATCCTAATTTCGTATCACGATCCACAAATAGGAAGGTGGGTAATACAAATGACTTCTTATATAGATTATACGTCCCCCTCAACACGATTTACTCACGATTTAAGCAAAAGTAATTTCTTTAAGAAAGACGCACAAAACTATATAAATGTGCTTGGAATTAAACAATTGAACACATTAGACAACACATCTTTATTAGATATTTATTTAAGTACCAGCAATGTTGTAGAACCACACATTCATCAAAATGCAGCAGAACTTGTTTATTGTATTTCCGGATCTGCCGTTGTATCTTTACTTAACCCTTTTACAAATCAAATTTTAAATTTCCCTATAAACCCAGGGCAAGTTGCTAATATACCTCAAGCTTGGTGGCATTACGAGATTGCCTCGGAAGACAATACACATTTACTCGCAATTTTTAACGCTCCAACACCAGAAGTGATTTTTGGATCTGACATTTTAAGATTAACGCCATCAAATATTATGGCCCATACTTACTGTCTAGATAAACAACAATGGAAGAAAGCGACATCCCCAATTCAATCTACTACTGTAATCGGACCTCCTGCAAATTGCAACCAAAATCAAAGAGGTATGCAGCAATCTGCTCAAGTTCCTCCACAACAATATCCTACTCATTATCAAGAACACTATCCTTTCCCTCCATATTGGGGGTATTAAAATTAGTATTCTACCTTTTATTTGTTCGTATTGACTACTTTATTAAACCCAATATACTCAGTAACATATCAGCGATATTTTATGTCTGTTTCGTATAAGTGTTAGCAAATTCATTTGCAAACTTGTTAGCACTTTTTTGTTTCATTAAACTTCTTGAATTACATATACTTTTACAAACACATCATACTTAGCTGCCAGCTGTTCTAATTTCTTTCCTCTATATTTTGTATTTATGAAGAAATGGATCACTGGTACTTTTCCGTTATATTTTTGTTTATATCGTGAACTCTTCATAACATTACCTTTTTATTCTAGTTGTAATCACTTTCTATGTTAGGATATATACTTTGTAAATTTTGCTCTGAAAGATTTCGTTTTTTAGCTGTATATCAAATCAGTTTCTTGATACATTGTTTTAGAAAGCACCCTCTTTTGAATATTTTCATTTAGCTCTACAAAAAAGGATGCTAAAAATAATCCGATAGTTAATCATTGATAGATACGACTCCCTCTTATATACGTATTATAGAAAATACAACACAATATAATGAGGTGTTTTTTTATGGATTGTAATCATTGTGGAAATGAAAACGAAACAGAAAATACTCATACCAATACCACTCCAAACTTTTCTAAATATATGTCTGTCATGCATAAAAATGAGATATCGGAGGAAATGCATAAAGATTTTTCCGAACAACCCACAGATAAGATTTAACGTTCACTAGAATAAAAGACTTATTATTTAGGAGTTCATTCAAAATTAACGAATAAAAAAAAGATGACTTAGAAATGTATAATTTTCTAAGTCATTTTTTCATAATTATTTTAAACATTGATTAATCCCTATTCTTATATACGAACTCTTTATTAGTTATATATAGTAATACCCCTTGTAATTTTTAATCAGCTCTATATACAATCTTTCTTTTTAAAAGCTGTTATATTAAAGAAAACGTCAGGGTTTTGGCGCTGAATATTACCTTGAATAATAACATTACGGTTATCCCCCCACGAATGAAGGAGACAGTTTCCTGGACCAGCAATAATTTGATTGTAATCTCCCATATAACAATTAGCAGTATCAGGGCTAGGATTTGTAACTGGTACAGGAGAAAATACGGTACTTACCATTCTCTCTTTACTTAATCCACCACATATAGAAAAGCTTTTCATAAATATCGCAAACGTTCCATCACCTACACCACCGATGGTACCACCACGATCATTAAAACGATTATACTGAATATGTGCTCCTGTTTTATTAGCTGCAACAGACGGAAAAAATGAAAAAGCTATCTTTTCAGGAGTAATATCCACTATATGCCAAGTGTTGCCTTTATCTGTGCTATAGGCTAAAAAGATATCAATAAAGGTCGTAGTGCCAACCACTCTACCTTGATTCCATACCGCATAGAGAGTACCATCTGGCCCAATCGTGGCATGAGGGAATTCATTCATACGAATCCGTCTAGTGTTATCAACACCAATAGATGGACGCCCACAAATTGCTGTATCAGTTGCAGCGGCAGCGAAAGGATTTGAAACGGGCACTTTAGCTGAGAAAGTATTCCCTCCATCAGTTGATTTAATCATCTGAATCGTCCTATTAGGCACCCCGATTGTTAAACGACCAGTATCTCCTCCTGCGATTTCCTCATAAAATACATAGATTACACCCTGCTTATCTACAACTACAAAAGAACCTGAAATAAAATTAGAGCCACCAGTAACAATGACTTGATCTGTAATAATAGGAGTTACATTAACACCCGTTGTATATTTCGAAAAACGTATATTCGGATTTGGGGTAGCCGTAAAATCCGTCCATGTAATATATAGTGCCTCACTCCCCAAATTATTAGCATCAGGACCTACTGCAATCCATTCTTTATCTTGATTGATAGCAGCTGCAGGATTTTGCCCACGGCCAACAACCTGAGGAAAATTCATTGTGATTGTTTTACTTGGTGTAATAACTCCAGTAGAAACACTAATTACACCTTGCGAAACGCCTCCAACGATTTCTTGTCCAATCTGTCCATAATAGAATACACCATTTCTATCTACAGCTATAACAGGATCGCCCGAATTGCGCCCCCCTGGATTTACCGGTATAGAACCACCATCAGTCCATGTATTACCTAAATCATTAGAAAAAGCAAATCCTGAAAAACTGTTGTTATTAGCATTATTACTATCATTAAATCCATAGAGTATAAAATCTTTAAAATGAGCTAGGCTTGTTTCACTTTGAGTTATGCGGGGAAAATTTGCAACATCGCTTGCAGGATTATTAACTTGTCGTTCTAGACTTTGATAGTTACAGCAAGCCTCCTGTCTTTTATGATCAGAGCAACAATTATTATGTTCATGTCTTCTATGATTAGAACCATACCAATCATGTCTTTTATGATCGGAGCAACAATTATTACGTTCATGTCTTCTATGATCAGAACCATACCAATCATGTCCTTTATGATACATACTTTTACCACCTTATATAGATATTTATTAGCTTTGAAATCAAATTTTTCATTTCAAAACTAACATACTTTAAAATATGAATTGCAACAAAAAAGGACAAGGCATTTCCCCTTACATTCAGCACATTTTTAATAAAAAGTAATAAAAAGAATATAATACGGAACTTTACTTACTCCAGACACAAAGTAAAAAACTACTCTCCAATTACTAGATTGTATCTAACAATTAGAGGGTAGTTCACAAAGAAAACAACTTTTAGCCCTTACTTCACATATACATAGGCTTCATTTGCAGTTACATACTATGTTTTGCTCTTGCTATTGTGTACTTTGTACTGTGGTGAATCATGAACAGTTACAGTTACCTTTGCATCGATTGTAAATCCTAATCCTGAATCTAAAGTACCAGCAACATCTTTATCTCGCCAAGATGGAGAATCATAGAAACGTAGATTATCCACTTTAGACACAACACGTTTGCCCGCAATTAGAGTTCCTCTTCCTGAGACAGCTTTTCTAATACTTCACGATGGTTTTTAATGAACTAAGCAAATTCTTCTTTTGTACTACAGTGTCTAGCGACTTGAGAGATACTTTTTTCATCTGCTGGTATAATTATAAACTCATACTTATTAACAGGTTCTTCAAGTACACATTTTCTTCCCTTAACTCCTTCTATCGTAACTTTTAATAGAATTCATACATATAATATTTATATCTTAAATTGGAGGTGATGATATTATGAGTAATGATAACTATCGAACAAATTATTCAAGTAATAAAACTAATAGTTCCTCTACTTCCTCCCAATCTTCCAATTATCAATCACAAAAAAGTTTATCCCAACAAGGATATGTAAAGAAAAAAGGATGCAATTGCAATAAAAATAAATAGTATGCACCTTTTATTACACGAAATTTGCATTACTAGAACATTTCTTCATCAACAATAACAATCATCACTTTAATAAAATTTGACAGTGTTTCAACTCCTGTCCCAGTTTGCAACCTCCTATAAAGGATTAGGAGGTGGGGTTCAAAAGCCAAAGTAAAAATTCAATTAGAATATGACCTTATTTTAGGAGAATTTCTAGAAACCACTGTGGGAAATGGAACAAATAGCGATTTTCGGTATAGCCAGAAACGGACACAAACATTGAATCCAGGAGATTTTTCCCTATGGGATCTTGGTTGTTTTTCTAAATATGATTTAGAAGCAATTACAGAACAAAAAGCATTTTATGTATCTAGAATTCTCCGGAACACACAAATCTATCACAAAGAAGGTCTATATCGGACACTTCTTTTCTTTACTTGAAAGAAGTGACGAAAGTACGAAGATATAAGTGTAGGGCCCCCCTTCGATATCCTTGGTATTACCCAAAAACATACGATGGACCTCCACAAATCCATATAAAAATATGAAACTAAGGGGTCTTATTGAAGCATGCCAAAAATTTCGTGTTTCGATTCTCTGTTAGAAAATAGTGCGTTCAATGTTTTTGAAACTCGATGGACTTTTTTCTTATCTATATGATTTTTTACACTCTACACATTAATTATGTATGTTTCATTGAGAAGGAGAAATCTATTCAATGTGTATGTTCTTTTAACTAACCAAAAAAGTCTTACCCTCTAACTATTAATGTAGATGTTGATTAGTTCATTAGTTCATTATTAATATACTCATACTAATATCCATTTTAAAAATTGTGCTGGTACTATAGTCATGAAGCCGATGCTAATATATGAAAATTCCATATTATATAGAATGGGACAAGTTGTTTTACAACCACTCCCAATAAATTTGAAATAGGAGTGAGTAATAAATGCCTATCATTCAACCATTTATGGCATCTAGAAGATTCACATCTACACTAAGTGCTGGAACTGGTACAGGTGCGGCTTTTGCGATTGCTGCTACAGCTTGTTTAAACGATGCTGGTACGACTGCAACTGCATTCCCAACGCACGCGTACTACAATCTCTATGTGAATGGTATACTTCAGCCTAGTATAAATTCAAGTGTTACTACTGGTACGACTGGCGCAATTACAATTCCAGGCGGAGATGCATTAGACGGCGGAATTCCAGTTACAATTGAGTTTATCGTCACTTAATTTCTACTCATTGTAAAAAAGACAGATTTCTCCTATGAGAAAATCTGTCTTTTCTAGTTGATAATAATAAATTGGAGAATAATAGAAGCTCCTTTTGGTGGCGGTTCCTCATCTAGTAAAGTTAGCTGACCTGCTGTAACATTATAGAAAGGTTGTGGTTGGAGAATTCCATTTATAAATAGATTCATATACGAAACATCACTAGGTGGTAAAATTTGTGTTGTGCCGTATTGTGGTAAACCATCCGCATTTGTATATATGAGTTTTTCCCCATCTGAAAAAGTAAAATATAATAGATTGGTTGTTTGTATTGCTCCAACAGGTCCTGGCGCTCCGGTTGGACCGGTTATTCCTGCCGCTCCCGTTTCTCCGGCTGGACCCGTTCCTCCCGTTGGACCCGTTATTCCTGCTGCTCCTGTTTCTCCGCTTGGGCCCGTTATTCCCGCCGCTCCCGTTTCTCCCGTTGGACCCGTTATTCCTGCTGCTCCTGTTTCTCCGCTTGGGCCCGTTATTCCCGCCGCTCCTGCTTCTCCCGTTGGACCCGTTATTCCCGCCGCTCCTGCTTCTCCCGTTGGACCCGTTATTCCTGCCGCTCCTGTTTCTCCCGTTGGACCCGTTATTCCTGCCGCTCCTGTTTCTCCACTTGGGCCCGTTATTCCCATCGCTCCCGTTTCTCCCGTTGGACCCGTTATTCCCGCCGCTCCCGTTTCTCCCGTTGGACCCGTTATTCCCGCCGCTCCCGTTTCTCCCGTTGCTCCTGTTTCTCCCGTTGGACCCGTTATTCCTGCCGCTCCTGTTTCTCCACTTGGGCCCGTTATTCCCGTCGCTCCTGTTTCTCCCGTTGGACCCGTTATTCCTGCCGCTCCTGTTTCTCCCGTTGGACCCGTTATTCCCGCCGCTCCTGTTTCTCCCGTTGGACCCATTATTCCTGCTGCTCCTGTTTCTCCGCTTGGGCCCGTTATTCCCGCCGCTCCTGTTTCTCCCGTTGGACCCGTTATTCCTGCCGCTCCTGTTTCTCCACTTGGGCCCGTTATTCCCGCCGCTCCTGTTTCTCCACTTGGGCCCGTTATTCCCGCCGCTCCCGTTGGACCTGTCGGACAGTTAATACGAGGAAGAGGTGGAAATGTAGGACCAATATTTTTAGGATCCATAACACCCCTAGACAATGATGATTTATCATATCGCTTCAAATTAGTACCTCCCTCCCATAATATCTATTAAATGTTAATTATTCAAAAATGCTAAGGCACATCTTAAAAAATATTACTAATCCTTCAAGTCCCCTCAACCTTACGTATTTTTCAATCCAATAAAAATCTTTGCCAAAATAAAATATATACTAAACAATTTTCATTTTTTCCCATATTCTCTTTTTTTATCTTGGACATATAATTATGCTCTTTATGAAATATTACACATAAACTTATTTTTAAAATATTATTTTCCATATATTTCATTCTCCTATATAGATAGTAGAAAATATCTATACTAAATATTTCGTATAAACATTATCAATTTACTATATATGCTATTAATGTTAAGTTAATTATGAAGACAGTTTCTCCTTTACTGTTCATCTCAATATGTATGAGAGAAACATTCTCCGATCCTATACGCGAGAGCAATACTGTGTTGACACTCAATAGAGTGTCTTTTTTTCTTGAATAACCTTTTTCTTCTTTATATAAAAAAACTACACCTCCAATTGTTAATTGTTTTTAACGATTGAGATGTAGTTCAGCACTTAACTACTCATATTACTTTACTCTTGAGTTCATATACTAATTAATTCCGCCACCTTTCGTTCACTAAAATTTATACAGAGGGATAAAAAATTGTCATGCTTAATCGTGTTAAAGTTTCTCCTGAATTATAATATGTGTGTGGTCTATCCGCCTTAAACCTAATTGAATCACCACTTTTTAATGCATATTTACATTCGTTTACATCAATTGTTAATTCACCATCAAAAACAGTTATAAATTCTTCCGTTCCCTCTTTATGTGATTCAGAACTTAATATCCCCTCCTGTTCAATTTCAACAGAATAAACTTCAAAGCGTCTATCATCTTGAAACGGAAAAGATGGATATACTCTGTATCTTCCATTATCTTCAGACAATACTTGGATATCATTTCGTAAAACAACTTTAGTATCAGGTTGTGGATTATTTATTAAAGAGGTAAAAGAAACCTTTAATCCATTAGCGATTTTCCAAATGGTCGTAAGAGTTGGACTTGACTCTCCTCTTTCAATTTGTCCTATCATCGTTTTACTTACTCCACTTAATTGAGAAACCTTTTCTAAACTCAATTTCTCTTTCTCTCGAATGGCTTTTAAATTTTTTGCAAAAACAAGATGGATTTCCTCCATAAAATCACTCCTATACCATATACAACATAACGACCATTATGTATAATAAAAATTGTACGTTATATTGTTCGTTTCAGACATTATAACACACATCTATAAAAGGGAGGTTATAATATGCCTTTATTTTCTTTTTTGTTATTTGTCTTTATTAGTAGCTTTACACCAGGACCTAACAATTTTCTAGCTATGACATATGCGAATCAGCATGGATTAAAAAAAGCAGTTACATTCTGCCTAGGAGTCGCTTTCGGATTTTTTATTATTACTTCATTGTGTAGCTTTTTTAATATTATGCTGATAAATGTCCTACCGATAATTGAATTTCCTTTAAAAATGTTAGGTGTAGCTTATATGCTGTATTTAGCCTTTAAAATGCTTACAAGTAAAGGTAGGACAGACAAAAATGATGCAAATAATAAAAATCTATTTTTAGTAGGGCTTATGTTACAATTCGTTAACCCAAAAGGGCTTTTATTTGGGCTTACTGTAGTATCTACCTTCATTCTCCCATATTTCAATTCATATTCTAGCTATCTTCTTTTCTCATTATTTTTAGGCATAGTTGGTTTGATGAGCACATTCAGTTGGAGTTTATTTGGATCAATGTTTCAAAAACTTTTACTACAGCATAACAAACTATTCAACATCATTATGGCAATATTATTAGTACTCAGTGCTCTTTCAATTCTTGTAAACTAGTTATCCTTTAATGTTTTCAATACATAGAAAATGCGGTTTCCCTTTTCACAAGAAACCGCATTACATCAATATTTTTGTTAGATTTTAAACTGACTTGTATACAAATCGAAATTGTAGTTCTATATCTATAGACAGTATAATTTTGTACTATTCTATTAGAAAATCGCATTTTTAATATGGATATATCAGCGATGTATTATATCTATTTCGTATAGGTGTTAGCAAGTTCGTTTGCAAACTTGTTAGCACTTTTTTGTTTCATTAAACTTCTTGAATTACATATACTTTTACAAACACATCATACTTAGCTACCAGTTGTTCCAATTTCTTTTCTCTATATTTTGTAATCGTGAAGAAGAGGATATTTGGACAGAAGAAAAAACAGAGGGATAAAACAAAAAGACGGTATACACCATCTTTTTTATATCAAGAAACTTTTAATTCAATTCGTTTTCGCTCGGATCATCAATTGATTCTAATACCTTTAATAAAATTGCCAAAATAATTGTAGCCACAATAGTGATAATTAAAATACCTTTCGATGACAATTCAACTGATGTTAGATTAAGATTCTTCATCCAAAAGTATCCTACATACATTGCTAAAAATGAAGTAGCCATTGAGATTGTAAATCCTAAAAATCCTAACTCATCTAGCTTCTTTTCAGATAATCCAACTAAACTTAAAATCTTAGTGAAAACAGCTGCTATTATAAACATTTCAATTGATAAAATGAATAATGACATGATTCCTGGATAAACAATTTCATATTGCATCCATTTTCCTAACACTAACATTAGAAATGCAGGAAGAAAAATTGGTAGGATTAACCCTAAAATTATTGCTGTTACTACTTTAATATTACTTGTCTTGTTCTCGTTTTTATTACTCATAAAGCCTCCAAAAATTATTAATACTTAAACATACCTAGCGGATTGTAACATAAAACACAAAAGTTGGCTATATTGAAAATCGAATAATTAATCGCTATTAAAAGGATATTAAAATAATGATTAGCAAAACATACTCATATCGAGGTGAATGGTATGGTTTGGGCTATTCTATTACTAATATTTGTTTTTGTAGTTGGAGCTCTAATGAAAATCCCAGAAATCTCTAGGGAAGAGATTCATAATAATCAACAAAAAATGAAAATAAAATGGATACATATTAAAAGCCAGTTCTCTTCAAATGAACTGCACCCCAATTGTTAGACACCGTCTAACAATTGGAGGTGCAGTTTTTTATGACTAAATTTAATTCAGAACAGAAAATAAATGCTGTAATACGTTATCAAAATGGAAATGAAAGTATATGGGATATTGCGAAATCATTTGGTGCGAATTATGAAGTCGTTCGAATGTGGGTAAAGCAATTTGAATCTCACGGAATACATGCATTTAAAAAAGGCTATACATCCTATTCCATGGAGTATAAACTAGACGTACTTAATTATATGAATGAGAATGGGACGTCTCCAAATGAAACAGCCGTTATTTTTAATATTTCTTCACCTGCACTTATTAGAAAATGGCGCACTCAATTACGTACACAAGGAATAGACGCCCTTGCATCAAAGAAGAAGGGGCGTCTATCCATGACCAAAAAAAATCCAAAATCAATCCAAAATCAAACACCAGCTGAAGGATCAGTCGAGGAGTTACAAGCTGAGTTAGAGCGTTTACGTATGGAGAATGCTTATTTAAAAAAGTTGAATGCCTTAGTTCAAAACAAGGAAAAATCACCAAACAAGACAAATCACAAGTAGTCTATGAACTGAGGAACGATTTTTCGGTGAAAGCACTTCTGAAATTAGCAGAGATTCCACGCAGCACGTACTATTACTGGGTAAAAAACTTTAATCGCCCAGATAAAGATAGAGAATTAAAAAACCTAATTCAAACGATTTATGACGAGCACGAAGGTCGCTATGGATACCGTCGTATTCGTGATGAATTGACGAATCAAGGACACAAAGTCAACCATAAAAAAGTTCAGCGAATCATGAAAGAATTAGGTTTGAAAAGCCTAGTTCGTATGAAAAAATATCGCTCTTATAAAGGGAAAGTAGGTAAGATTGCGCCAAATATTTTAGAACGTAACTKTATAGCTGAAAAGCCTAACGAAAAGTGGGTTACAGACATAACAGAATTTAAATTATTCGGCGAGAARCTCTATCTATCACCGATGTTAGATTTATTTAACGGGGAGATTATTACTTATACAATCGGTTCAAAACCAACCTATTCACTTGTTTCGAAAATGTTAGAGAAGTCCTTTCAACGATTAACAAAAGAAGATGAACTCTTGATTCACTCGGATCAAGGTTGGCATTATCAAATGAAGAAGTATCGTCATGCCCTACAAGAACATAAAATTACTCAAAGTATGTCTCGCAAAGGGAACTGTTACGATAATGCGGTTATTGAAAGTTTTTTTGGTATTATGAAATCTGAATTTCTTTATCTCAAAGATTTTGAGAGTATAGAACACTTTAAACAAGAACTTGAAAAATATATCGATTATTATAATCACAAACGAATTAAGGCGAAATTAAAGGGCGTGAGTCCGGTACAATACCGAACTCACGCCCTAACAGCCGCTTAATGAAATAACATGTCTAACTTTATGGGGTCAGTTCAAAATGAAAACTGGCTTTTAATAATTTTATATCAACATTTATTCTCCTGTTTCTGCAAAACGTTTAATACGTGCCCCAATTTCATCCCTAACTCTTTCGAATTCTAACCACTCTTTTCCTGCTGGATCATCGAATCCCCAATGTACTCGTTTTACATGTGGAGGTGGTGTTGGGCAAACATCATTCGCATGACCACAAAGTGTTACAATAAGGTCAGCTTTATTTAAAATTTTCGGATCAATTATATCAGATGTTTGATTAGTAATATCTACTTCTTTCATTGCTTTAACAGCGTTTGGATTTACACCATGTGCTTCAATCCCAGCAGACAGCACATTCCATTTGTCACCTAAATATTTTCCACTCCAAGCTTCAGCCATTTGACTACGGCAAGAGTTTCCTGTGCATAAGAAGTAAATTGTTTTTTTATTGTCCATTTTAATTCCACCTTTACTATGACTCCCAAACGAAGCTTGTTGTTTAAATGAACATAATGGAGTATGGGAAGTGTATTATAGTGAGCGAGGTACCAAAAGTAACCTAAAGACATTTAATTCCGAGACTGAAGCTTGTGAGTATTTTTATAACAGCCTAATCGAAATGTTAAAAGGAATGGGTGTAATCTAAACAACAAAAAGAAAGGACATCCTGATATGTCCTTTCTTTTTTCACTTTATTACTTCACATATACATAGGCTTCATGTGCTGTTACATAGTATGTTTTGCCTTTGCTATTGTGTACTTTGTATTGTGGTGAACCATTGACAGTTACTTTTGTATCAATAGTGAACCCTAAACCTGTATCTACAGAACCAGCAACCTCTTTATCCTGCCAAGATGGAGAATCATAGAAACGTAAGTTGTCCACTTTAGAAACAACGCGTTTTCCTACGATTGATGAATCCACTGTACTCTTCTTATTGAACTTCATATAAGAAGGATCGTATTTAATCCATTGCTCCCCACCTAAGTTAAGCCATCCATCTTTTTCAGTCCACACGATATATGATTCTGGTTTGTTTAACTGATGAATTTTAGAATAGCTTGTACCATTACTTCCCATCATTATTTTCTTCTGTTTTTTTATTACTATTATTAAAAAAATTACCTGCTAAATTAAGTAATTTATTTCCACCCTCACTATTTAAAATATCCATTAAAAATTTTGGATCTTGAAATTTTCTTAATAAAGTTTCTGCCAATACAGATTTAGCGATAGTGAGCAATTCTGTTGAATCTATGTGTATATTGAAATAAGGAATATTAATTTGGAATGGGAAAGAGGCATTAGATTTAGGAACTTGTTCTTGCGTTTTATTTACTTTGCTCATTGTTTGTTTAGAAGCTTGATTTGATGGGAGGTTAATATCTTTATTTGTTTTTGTTAGCTGTTCTAAAATTTCTTTTTGAGATGAATTTTTTATTTTTAGTTCCTCATTCTTTGTAATAGATGAACGCTGACATGAAGAGTTTTTTGGAAAATATGGGATAGACTTCATTTTTTTCTCCTTTCACAACGAACATATGGGTTGTCTTAAACATATGTTATATTAGGTGAGGATTGCTTCACATTATGTGAAGCAATCCATTATTTAACTTTAAAGGTGTAAGAGTGGTGTCACTTAACCACCGTATCCGTATCCTTTTTCTTCAGCCAAGAGACTCCCTCCAATCCTATACAAAAATAAAATTCATAATACTACCCAAAAGGTTCTAACAATACAGCTAATAATGAAAGCAAGCTAACATGAGAACTAATTTTGTCAGTACATTCAGCTTGTCCTTGCTTGTCAATACACTGATACTATATGCAGGGGTTAGTAAATGGCTCTGTGCTTTTATATTAACTTTTTCATTTTTGGGACAAGTATTATTAATTAGTGTAAAAATCCAAATATCAGGATTGAAATATATATAAACTTTCCGTTTGAATTCAGTCACTCAAAACCTAGACATTACATATGCTGTGGAGGAAAAAGAAAAAGTAGGCACTTTTCTTATAATAGAAGATAAATAAAAATATTGATAATTGTGTGTTATGTTACCTTTATTATGCAAACGACTCTATAATGTAATAGAGTCGGCTTTTTTACCCTTACTTCACAGATACAAAGGCTTCGTTTGCAATTATATAGTACTTCATTTCTCTTAATTTTAAACATTTGTATGTTTAAATATTTAGTTTTTCTTTCCACCTCACAATTTTAATTGGGAAAGGGAGGAAGAAAATGGTTCAAATCAAAGTAACATCTGAACGATTGGAACAGTCAGCAAAGATAGTCCGTGAAACTAAAAATAGATTGGAACAGATACATAAGGATTTATATAACCAAACGGAATATATAGCTTCAATGTGGAATGGTACAACGAGTCAAAGATTTTATCAGATGTTTAATGAAACAAAGCCTCAAATGTTTAATGTATTTAGGGAATTTGATAAAATTGCAGAAGAACTAATGCACGCTGCTGAAAAGTTTCGTAATGCTGATGAACTTTATGATGGTAATATCCAAGAGGGTGCAATGTGCGGTAAGCTTCCGCCAAAATCTGACTTCGAGAAATCTTGGGACGAAGAGAAAAAGGCTTTAAATGACGCGTGGACTGGTATTTCTACTGGTGTAGAAGATGCTGTCACAGATGCATGGGAAGGACTTAAAGCATTGGGTGATGCAGAAACCTGGGCAAATATGCGTGATGCGATTGTAAATTACGAGGAAACTCTTCCTGCAATGTGGAACGCCTTCTCGGATTCATTTATGAATAATTTTTGGAATGGAGATACGGAAAGCAGAATGCATTACGCCGCCTATGGTGTAGCATCATTATTAACAGGTTTTATTGGTGATAAAGGTCTTAGTAAAGCAGGACAAGCAGGGAAGATAGCGCTTGTTTCCAATCTAGCAAAAGGAAAATCGTTTATAACTAATTCTGCTGTATATAGAAATACATTGCATATATTAAATAACTATGAATTTAAACCGGGAAATCGCCTTGCATATGCAGGGGTTGGGAGTACTCAACAGTATTTACAAAAAGCAGCTACATATACTTATGAAGGCGCAAATGGTCCTAAGACAATCAGACTCAGAAAAGGTGAGTTAGCAGGAGATAAACATCCAGTTACAGGTATACCGTACGATTCTGATGGTTTTCCTATCTTTGAATCTAAAGGGGAAGTAACCCTAAAAAAAGAAGATTTCAAAAAAACTAGAACAACACATTTTCGAAGATGTAATAAGGAACTATATAAACAAATAATGGAAGACCCTAAATTCGCTTCGAAATTCACGGAAGCAGAAATTGAATTATTTAGAATAGGAAAAACGCCAGAAAATTACACATGGCATCACCATCAAGAATCAGGTCGAATGCAACTTGTAGATTATCAGACACATCATGATACTGGTCATACAGGTGGGTACAAAATTTTGGGAAAAGATAGTGATAAGTAGGGAGGATTATAGTTATGAATCACATTGAATGGGTTAATGTAAGTGAGAAAAAAGTTACAGATGAACAAATTAAACAATTAGAACAATACTTTGATATTAAATTTCCTAGTGACTTTATTGAATGTATAAAAAAATATGATGGTGGATATCCTACTCCAGATACATTCAATATTCCTAGTCAAGATGAAGATTCGCTTAATAATCTTTTAACTTTAGATTCTGAACGAAAAAGTTCTATTCTTCAAACATATGAGGGTATAAAAGACAGATTAGTAGATAAGGTATATCCTTTTGGTAGAGACCCATTTGGCAACTTCTTATGTTTTGATTACAGAAATAACCCTCAATCACCGACGGTTGTGTTTTGGGACCATGAGGTAGAAGAGATGGAAGAAGCAATCTATCCTGTTTGTACATCTTTTACAGAATTGCTTAATAGCTTATATGAATTTGAAGACGAAGAATAATCAATTATGAATAATATAAGAGCATTCCTCCCATTAAAACAGGAATGCTCTTTTGTGAATTTCTCTACTAATTCACATATACATAGGCATCATTTGCAGTAACATAGTATGTTTTACCCCTGCTGTTGTGTACTTTATATTGTGGCGAACCATTTACCATGACCTTAGCATCGATAGTGAATCCTAGTCCCTCATCTACAGAACCAGCAACATCTTTATCCTGCCATAATGGAGAATCATAGAAACGTAGGTTGTCCACTTTAGACACAACACGTTTTCCTACAATAGATGAATCCACTGTATTTTTCTTATCGA
This sequence comes from Bacillus clarus, assembly GCF_000746925.1. GTDB lineage: Bacteria > Bacillota > Bacilli > Bacillales > Bacillaceae_G > Bacillus_A > Bacillus_A clarus. The sequence continues at coordinate 4,660,237 of NZ_JMQC01000008.1, read as the reverse complement.
ACTTCACATAAGAAGAATCGTATTTAATCCATTGCTCACCGCCAAGATTTAACCAACCATCTTTTTCAGCCCGTACAATATATGATTCTGGTTTGTTTAGTTGGCGAATTTTAGAATAATTTGTACCTGATCCTTTACGTAAATTAACATTTTTTCCTTCGATACAAGCCACACCATCAGTTACAGCTATTGGTACTTCTGCTGGTTTAGATGGTTTCTCAGGAACAGAAACTTCTACACTAGAATTATTGTATGCTCGTTGTACATCTGCTCTGAATTGTGCTTCAGAAACACCGTGGCTGCGTAAGTAATCAAGTGGATCTTCATGATCAGTACCACCAAGGTACTTTGTTACATCATAGTGAGTCCATAATCCTTTTTCTACAGATAATCCACAGTCACGTAAGATTTTAGCAAGTAACTTCACGTATTTATCATAGCTAGGTTTAAATTTCTCATAATCTCTTGTTTCGCAAAGTTCTACATGCACAAATCGTTTATTTGCACCTGATCCTGCACTGAAAGCAATATATTTCGTATCAGCAATTTGGATTGTTTCATCCCAATCGACTGCATAATGTACGAAAGCTGAACGCCATGTACGAGACTCATATTTTTGAATATTAATAGCTGGAGCTTCTGTAGTTGCTGTACTATGTGCGACTCCCCCTTCATATGCACCAACACCGTAACGATAAGGTGTCTAGGGTAAACCATCAATAATAAGAAGCACCTGTTGTAAAGTTGAACAGGAGCAATAGAATCATAAATAAAGAGGATGCAAGTTTAAATGATTTTTTCATATTACTTCTCACCTTTCGTACCAAGAATTTGTTTGATTTCTGATACATCTTTAGATAGAGAACCAAATGATTTTGCTTGTTCTTCGATGACTTCTTGGTTTTTTTCAATTACTTGTTGATACTTATCTTCACGCTCTTTATTTTCTTGGCGTGTCGATTCCAACAACTCCTTACTTTCTTTAACGTGTAGAGAATAAAAGCCAAACAAATAGGGCGCCGAAAGCGCCTGTGATGACATTACATTGAAAACCTGTTCTTCCATTGTTTTTATCTCCTTTCAAAATAAAAAGAGGAGCATCTGCTCCTCTTCCAATTAAATACCACTATTTTATCAGGTTAAATAACGCCCTTTAATATCAATCCTAAAATGGACATAGTTATTGCGCTAATAATAATTCGCAAAATCCAGGTTGTGTTCGTGCTGATTTTCTCTAATTGCTTATTAATTGTAGATATATCTTTCTCATTAATAGTTGTACGAGTTTCTAAATTACGAAGATCTCTCATGATTTCTTTTTGTTCTGTTTTTAAGCTGTCAATTTTTTTATATACGTCTTCCATACGCTCACATCCTTCATTCATCTTAATAGAGCAATCTTTATAATATTATGAGACAACCCTATTCACTGTGAATATATGTTAGATATTTGCGTATCAAAGCCATATTTTGTTTTGAATTTTGTGTTCCTGATATGAATTAAATATATTAAACATAAGCAATTCCGTCACTCTGGGTTTGTCCCTTCCAATGCACCACTTGCCCCTCCTTTTTACTTATAATCAAATCTAAAGATTCTAATCCCTTCTCGTGCAAGTGTACGCATTTCTTCATCCAAACGATCTCATTCACTTCGTTTTACTTCTGAATCCATTTTTGTATCTGACTTTACTTGATAATACTCTTTACGCAATTTCGCCATTGCTTTATCTACCTTATTGAACGACTTCATTTCAATAGCGTTCGGTGTTTCTTCATCATTCTTTTTACTATCTGCTTGAATCGCTTGTTGTTCTTCCATAATGTTATAATAATCTTCTATAACTTTACCGCCACCTTGACCATTTACAAAAAACACCTTTACCCCTGGTGTGGATTCATTCCATTTCTGTGCAACTGGTGTAGCTCTCTCTTTATTTGATATGAGAGAAATCGCTTCGTCTAATCCTTTCAATGGGAACTGACCTAATCCAGCCGTATATCCTCTATATAAGTTATCTATTTTATATGGTGATGCTTTAACTCCAATCTGACCTAATGTATTTGCCATTTCACGTGCAGTTAAACTAGTATTCGGACCATATAAGGGCGAATTTCTTTTTCATCTACGCTTTTAAAAAATGACAATTGATCCATACTATATGTTCTCCCTTCCGCTCATTCTTCTTTTAATGACTTATTCCATGTGTTCTTTGCATTCTTCAAGGAAATCAATAACTTCTTGAACCTCCACTTTAGTTGAGATAGATTCCATTACATATCCTTCTGTGCTATAAACATTTACTTTTCTCTCCTTAAATTCCATCCTTAACATGCCATCTTCACCTAAAAATTTAATGTTATCTTCCAGTTTCTTTTCCCTCCTGAATAAAACTCAATATTCTGTTAATAATGTAAACAACCCATTTCTTGACCATATTCCACTACCCGAGCAGTTAGCTTTTGCTAGCTGCTCTTTTATTTTTTGTTAGCACTTTCTTAGTTCAATGCTCATATATTATCTCGAAGCAAAAAAATGATGCTTTAAAAATGAAAAGTATTCTTTTTACATTTATTTAGTTAACTTCATTACTTCACTGTTTTTCTAAAGAGCACCGTTCGAAGGTGCTCTTTTTAGTTTTTCCGAATAAAACTCCAAATCCCATATATACTATAAGTAAGTTTCAACTAATTTTAGCGAAGCACCCATATTTCTTTTGGCACCAAGCAGTTAGCTTTTGCTAGCTGCTTATTTGTTTTTATTGTCACCTTTTCATTCAGTACCCATATATTGTATTGAGTTGGTAATTGTAGTTCATTTTAAGTCCCCTTCAAATAATTCGATTTACACGTCCTATGAAAGGGCAATGTTCGAACGTGCTCTTTTTGTGTTTTTCCGAATAAAGTTCTGAATCCTGGTCATAATATATTTACATCTAGATTTTCCTCCATGGTGGTACATTCCAGTACCGAGCAGTTAGCTTTTGTTAGCTGCTCTTTTGTTTTCAATAACCAATGGGATGAAGTTTATAAGCGTTACCTTACTGTATTTACACCTTCTACAAATTCGTCCTTCGATTTTTCTTACCCATTCAATACCACTGTATGTTTCAAATATGTTTACATGGTCATTTCCCCACTCCCCTTTGTTATAAAATAGCGTTTTTATTAAAAACTTTTCACATTTAAACCGGACAAGCATATGTTATTGTATGGAGACCCTTCACGCATAGAAATCTACCTTTCGAAGAGCATACTTATTAGTGTGCTCTTTTAATTTGCTACTAAATAAGGACTTTGTTTAAACTTCACAAAACCCATTTTCACTAAAATAGTTTCAAAATTTCCCATTAAGCATATATAATATTTTTAAAGAACTTAAATTCTAAAATCAGCAATGGAGGCATTTAGATGGGTAGTGTTCCTAAACTATCAATACAACAATCAACAATTAAACAACAATTGAATCCTAATTCATACCAAAACAAGAACAAAAAACTAAGACGTCGGCTTTTATTAGCTTTAGCTTTTATGTTGCCTCTAATTTTGTCTGCTCAATATTCCATTTATCAGCAACAAAAAATGATTAAAGAAAAACAAATCCTAATAAGTAAGGAAAAACATAGATTATCTTCTTTAAAGAAGGTTGGACAGTCTCTCGAGAAAGATATTAAGACTTTAACAGAAAGCGAAGAAGGTATTTTAAAATTCGCAAGGAAATTATATGGATTTTCTAAGCCAGATGAAACTATATTTCAGATAATTGAATAGGTCTTTATCTCATATTAACAACCATAATAGAAATACATATCTTACGAATAAAAAATATCTTCAATTTAAAAAGCGATTTTTTAATCGCTTTTTTATATTTCGCAATTCATCAAATAACTATTTTGTTTGGTTTCAACTAAAAATGTTCATACCCCACTCATATTATGCATTTATTAGTACGAATAGATATTTTTGGAGGTGAACATATGTCTAAAGAAGATGAATTGAATTCACCTGAAACTTTATACGGTGCTGCATTAGATCCGAGTTTGATTGGTCCTACACTCCCACCGATTCCACTGTTCACGACTCCAACAGGTCCGATTGGATCCACTGGACCGACCGGATCTACTGGACCCACTGGAATCGGAGTTACTGGACCTGGTTCAATCCTTTTTGTTACTAAGCAACAAGGAGACACCGTTACGATACCGCCAGACGCTGATGATCTATTTATTATGGACGTACAAGTAACCACAACTGAAGATAATCAAAGGGTTAAACTAGATAGTACATTGACTGTTTCAATTCTATCTGCAATCAACGCAACATCCTTTGTATTTGACTTAAGTTTTCGATTATTTAGAAATTCAAATACAGATTTGATTGACACTTTTCATGCTGGAGCCTATTCCATACCAGTCACACCAAGCAATCCTGCTTATAATTGGCATCCTAACTTTACATTTGTCGATGTGCCAGGCACCGCAGGTGTGTATACCTATCGAGTTGCAGTTGATGAAGCACCTATCCGCTTAGGTATTATTTGATATTATTGTTTTTAACCTCGGGCTTACAGCAACTGTGTATCCCCCTGCATAAAATTCGGACCAATCGAGCAGTTAGCGTATTGAGCTAGCTATTCAATTGTGTAAAATAACGCTTTTATTCAATTTCTATTTTTGCCGTATAATTCAATACTCCCCCAATCTCTTACATCCACTATATTTGTCGAATAACTTTTTATTTTGTCGAATATTCTGTACATAATTATCTTCAACCTGATATACTATAAATACAATAGTTAGAAGGGTGATGATGTTATGTATCAACAACAAAATAATAGGGATCGAGATCAAGAAATGATGTTTTCTATGCAAGGCGTTCCAACAAATAAAGTTAACATGAATCAATTACCAAAATGGATTAGAATTTTCGGCTATTGTGCTTTTGCTTGGATGGGGTTATTCAGCTTAATAATGCTTGTATGGTTAATTTTTAACTAACTATTTGGATAAGCACTTAAACGGGACATTTTATGGAGGATAAATCCAGGTTATGGCCCATTTTTTTACATGAATCTTAGTACACCCTCTTCAATCAGGGAAAGTTTTCCTTTACTACCTTTGTATAGAATAAATTACTTGTCAATAAGCCCATTCATAAACTCTAACTTGGTGTTTTTTATAACAATCAACAAATTTTTATCCCCCTTGTTTCCAATATCGTTTTAACTTAGAAATATAACTACCAGAACGACCAAACATTGGACCAATCTTATAATCAGGGAAACCTAACTCGTTTAATTCACGTACACGATCGGCTGTTAACCCTGCTGGAATCATCTTTTTTACTCCACCAGTTTTCTTTGAATCCGTATCAAAGTATCTTCCCAACCGGCGTAACTTCTTTACCGGTTGGGCATTGCATACAAATGCCTGTACTAAAATTCTCATCGTCCATTCTGTTGTAATAACACCGTTTGCATTTCATTTCGATGATATCGCCAATTTCATAAGCTAATTGAGTGCGTTCTTCTTTTGTCAGTCTCATAGTGGTTTCCCCAAAAGATCAGTCTTCTAACTCTTCATAAGATGACTTATCCACACCAGATACTTCCGGTTCCTACTCTAATTTCTCTTCTCCCTTTTGCTCATCTACTTTTTCAGCCGTCTCCTCTACCTTTGGCCGCTCTGATGTTTCTTGTTTCTGGTTGTTTTTCTTTCCATTCGTGCCATTTCAATGCTAACGGAGCTACACGTTTACGGTATTCATCAATCACTTCAATAATTTGACCAGATGACATATCCAACTCATTTGCTATCTTCAAGTATGATTCGCCTTCTAAACGACGTTTCACGATATCAGGTAATTTTTTCGGCATTCCATCAAAACTTGGTGCTAAACCACTAACAATGAACGCATCAATAACTTCACGATCTGCTTGTTCTTTCTCTTCGCGCGTTTGAATTTTTTCTTCTGGAATATCAAACTCCGTTTCTAATTGTTCAAAAGCCGTTTTAACTTCTTGTACAACCCCTTTAGATACAAAAACTTCAGGTTCTAGACGATCAATCTCAATTGATGAAAAGACTATTGAGGCATTACATAAACATAAAGCAAAAATAAATGCTGAAAAATTAAGACTGGATCCAGCATATATAGATTGTGCTTTAGTTGTTTGTACCAAAATGGGCAAACTGGTTTATCGCGGTGGCTTTCATGATACATTTAAAGCTTATTTGAAAAAATCCGGATTAAAAAAACATTAGATTTCATGATTTACGTCATACTCATGCAACGCTACTCTTAAAACAAGGAGTACACCCGAAGATTGTAAGTGAACGCTTGGGCCATAAGGATGTTTTCATGACTTTGAATCGATACTCGCACGTTTTGCAGCGAATGCAAGCGGATGCTGTTAAAACATTTAGTGAAAAACTATTTGGATAGTAATGTTTGCAAATGTAAAAAATGCGGTTTCCCTTTTCACGAGAAACCGCATTACATCAATATTTTTGTTAAATTTTAAACTGACTTGTATACAAATCGAAATAGAATCCTTTCTTTCCCATAAGAGATTCATGATTCCCGCTTTCAAAAATACTACCATCTTTAATAACAAGTATTTGATCTGCCTTTTCAATCGTTTTGAGTCGATGAGCGATAACAAAGCTTGTTCGCCCTCTCATTAAATTATTTAATCCGGCTTGGATTTGCAATTCTGTTCTCGTATCAATATTGGATGTTGCTTCATCGAGAATTAATATATCTGCATCAGCTAAAATTGCTCGTGCAATCGCAAGAAGTTGTTTTTGCCCTTGACTTAAATTTGACCCCTCTGAAGCAATTTCCGTTTCATATTGATTCGGTAGATGCTTAATAAAAGAATGTGCTGAAGCTGCTTTAGCCGCTGCAACTACCTCTGCATCATTTGCATCTAAACGCCCATATCGAATATTATCCATGATTGTCCCCGCAAATAAATACGTATCTTGCAAAACAACTCCTATTTTACTTCGTAAAGAACTAATATCATATTCCTTTATATCTTTTCCATCAATATTTATTTGTCCTTTTTGAATATCGTAAAAGCGCGTTAACAAATTAATGATCGTTGTTTTTCCTGATCCAGTTGGACCAACTAAAGCAATTGTCTCCCCAGAAGTTGCTCGTAGACTCACATCTTTTAAAATCTTTTTATTTTCCACATATCCAAATGAAACATTCTCAAGCGCAACGTTCCCTTGCAATTTTTTTACAACCAATGCGTCTTTTTTATTTTGAATTTCTGGTACTTCATCCATAATTTCAAAGACACGTTCTCCCCCAGCAACTGCAGCTTGAATCGTATTCATTAAAGTAGCAAATTGACTAAGTGGTCTGGAAAATTGACGAGAATAGTTAATAAACGCTGCGATAACACCAACTGTTGTCATCCCATTCAACACCATAATCGCCCCTGCTCCGATAACAAGCCCCATTCCTAAGTTATTTATAAAGTTCATGCTTGGAAAAATGAATGCCGAAAACGTATCAGATTTTGTAGCAGAAATTCTAAGTTGTTCATTAATTATATTGAATTTATTTACTGTTTCTTTTTCTTTTCCATATAAAGTAGTAACGTCTGCTCCCGTAATTGCCTCTTCAATAAAACCATTCAATTCTCCTAAATCTTTTTGACGCTTCGCAAAGTTTTTACCACTATAAGCAACTAGTTTTTTTGTAACGAAAAACATAATAGGTACTGTAATTAAAGTCACAATTGCTAAAATCCAATCTAGTGAAAACATCGCAATTGTTACACCTATAAATGTTAATGCAGATGAAATAATTTGCACTACACTTTGCGTTAACGCTTGATTTAAATTGTCAATATCATTTGTAACTCGACTCATTAAATCCCCTTGGGAACGTACATCAAAGAATCGTAGAGAAAGGGTTTGGATTTTCCCAAAAATATCTTGTCGTATTTTTTGTATCGTCTTTAACGCAACGTTAATCATTACAAATGTTTGTAGCCATGTTAAAAATATTGTTATACCATATATCGCAATGAGGAGCATACACATTCTTGCTGTTCCACTTAAATCCTTTGGTACGATGTATTCATCAATAATGACTCCCATATAATATGGCCCCAGTAAACCGAGCAATGTCGTGATAAATACAAGAATAATAACGAACATAAGAGATGCTTTTTGGTACCCCATGTAGTTCCATACTCGCATTATGGTTCCTTTCGTATTCTTCGCTTTTCGCATCTTCGGATTGTTACGTCCACCTTTATTTCCAAACTGTCCTTGAAAATTACGCACGCCCTTTGCCCCCTTCTCGCTGCGGGTTACCACCTTGGGAAAGATAAATTTCCTGATACACTTCACAAGTTACCAATAAAGCTTCATGCGTACCATTTCCAACTAATTCACCGTTATCCAAAACGAGAATTTTATCAGCATCTATAATAGATGCTATTTTTGATGCGATTAAAAATGTCGTCGTGCCATTATATTCTTCTCTTAATGCTTCTTGTATTACCGCTTCAGACTTCGCATCAACTGCTGATGTAGAATCGTCTAATACAAGAATAGACGGTTTTCTTACAAGAGCTCTTGCAATAGACAGACGTTGTTTTTGACCACCAGATAGATTTGTTGCACCTTGCGTTAAGTTATATTGATATGTATCTTCAAATTTGTTAATAAATTCTGCAGCACAAGCAGATGCAGATGCCATTTCTAATTCACCATACTCCGCCTCTTCTTTACCATAACGTAAATTTTCTTCAATACTTCCTGAAAAGAGCAGGGCTTTTTGTGGAACGAAGCCAATTGAAGCACGTAGTTTTTGCAAATCATACGTTTTCACATTTACGCCATCTATACATATTTCCCCTTGATCAACATCGTAAAGTCGTGGTAATAATTTTGCCAATGTAGATTTACCACTTCCAGTAGACCCAATAATCCCTATTTTTTCACCTTTACGTACGGTAAATGAAATATCTTTTAGAACATATTCATTATTTTTCGTATAACTATAGCTAACATGTTTAAACTCTACATTACCATTCACTTGTTCCGGTTCATATGCGTCACCTTCAGTTATAATATCCACTTCAGTATGTAAGACTTGTTGTACACGATCAGCTGATGGAAAAGCACGAGCAACTTGAATAAATACCATACTGATAGACATTAGTGACATTAAAATGATATTTAAATAGTTAATAAAAGCTAAGATAGCTCCTACTTGGAGCGTACCATTAAAAACTTTCTCGCCACCAATCCACAAAGTTGCTACAATGCCGCCATTTACAACTAGCATAATAATTGGCATCATCAATGAAATAATTTGTATAGCACGAATATTAATTCCCGTTAAACTTTTATTAACTTTCTCAAACTGGGAAATTTCATATTTTTGTCTTACATATGCTTTTATAACACGTACACCGGACAAATTTTCTTGTAACTTTGTGTTTACTTTATCTAATGCTTCTTGCACTCGTTTAAATGAACCGCTCGCTTGACTAGCAATAAGTACAATCGCAACTAATAAAATAGGAACTACTACAAGTAAAATAGGAAATAAGTCTCTCGCGGTTACAAAAACAATAATAATACTCCCTATAAATAATAAAGGCCCTCGCACAAGTACACGTAACGTCATCGTCATCGTCATCGCAGATTGAATAGATGTAATATCATTTGTCACAATTGTTAATAATTTACCTGTTCCAAATGAATCGCGGTTTTTACTAGAGAATGTCTCAATTTTTGTAAATACGTCTTTTCTTATATCTGTAGCGAAATTAACTGCTGCTTTTGTAGAGTACATCATACACCCAAGGCCACCAATTAATCCAAGCGCTGCTGCTCCTATCATAAGAAGCCCCATTTTTATTACGTAATTAAAATCTTGCTTTGCAATTCCAACATCAATAATGTGTTGCATAATTGTCGGTTGAATTAAGTCCATCGCAACCTCAAGTACCATAAATAACGGTCCAATAATAGCGAAGAACATGTATGGTTTTAAATACTGTAATAATTTACGAAATGATTTCATACATAATCTCCTTTTCTTATGAAGTTGTCATTTTATTATTCAAATAGTCCCTCCCTTTTTTCCTTTATGAATACTTCTCATCACTATTACCATTATATTATGCATATTAATATTTAACATTATTAAATGATAAGTATTCATCCTTTTCCCGTCAATAAATGTGCCTTATTTGGGAGGAAATAATATTTTTTAATTTACTTACTTTCATTTTCAAATAATAAAACCGCATTCTAATAAGAAAGAATGCGGTTTTATTATTAGATTTGTTCAATTGTAAAGTTTGAAAACTCGGTTTCAAAACCATTCTTTTTAGACGGACTGCAAGTATAAAATCCAATTTTCACAGGTTTATCATCGGTATCTTTCATTAAATGAGCAATTCGAATTTGTTCCCAACTATCGGTCTTTTGATTCGTCTTCACATAAATTGTATAATCGCCCTTTTTTCGAACAATGCGGAAATACAGTTGTTGTTCAACAAGTTCATTCGGAAAATCTTGTGTCGACCAATCTGAATATCCATTATTCGTTACAACAGCCCCTAAATGTGATGACCCCTCAGGAATAAATTCAAGAGATGTTTTTAACCAACATTCCTCAGATAACATAACAAATAGTCCTGCTTGATCATATATTGCTTTTGGCTTCATACATAATGAAACCTCAGCCTGAAAGTCTGTTGCAACTTCTATATAAAAAACATGGCCATTCATTACTTCAAAACCATAATGTGTTTTTAGCCAAAAATCAGTTTCCTCTTTTGAATGAACAATAAGTGTATTTTCGTCTAGCTTGTGATATTTAGGTTCATTCATAACTGTCAATTGATCTATATGATTTGGTATGTATGATTTTCTCATAATTCCTCCATAAACAAGCTTTTATATTACTTCTTAAAACTCAGTTAACATTGGAAACTTACATTTTTTCAAATTCAAAATATGATTACTTCGAACCATTAAATATTTATTAGACTGATACTCTTTATATTGTACATCTTCAATTCCTAATTGATCTGGACAAAAATAAAATTCAATCTCTGTAAACTCTTCAGAAATTTCGGCACACACTTCATCTAATACTGGAATAACCGGCGCGAATACTCCGAATAATTTTAATTTTTGATCATTCAATTCAAATACAATAATCGCATCTAGTTTCTCTGAATAGTATAATTTTTCATTCCATTCTTGATCGTACATGTTAAGATAAAAAGAAGATTGATAGTTTATTGTTGAAAACATATTGGAAAGCCTTTGACTGTTTTCGAGTATTTCCTTTATTAATTGAATATCTTCTTTGTTATAAAAATCTAACTTCCGAATCGAAGAATCTTCATGAATTTTTTGATCATACGATAATGTCATCAGATATTCTTTCAAAATTTCAAACCCAAATACTTCATAGAGTTCTGGCTTTTCTGTGAACAACATCGTACATTCATACTCTTCGTCAATCTCTTCTAACATCTTACTAAATAACTGTTTCATCAACCCTTGTCTGCGATAATTCGGATGTGTCATTACGGATTGAATACCCGCTGCATGTACCTTCTCGCCATTTATAATGAGCGGAAGGTGAAACTTAGAAACATTTGCTATCACATTCTCATCTTGTAAATAGGAAAATGCTTTATATGTATGATCCCAATATCCTTTTTCTACAAAATCTTGTAGTGTTTGCCTTGCAATACCAAACACTTCTTCAAATAGCGGAAATAGCTGTTCTCTTTTCGGTTCTTCCACAAGAAAGCTTGCAAATTTTTCAATATTCCCCATATTGTCCCTCCATAATATCGATTCCATTAATTCGAATATACTTATATCGCCTGTACAGACGATAACAATCCTATCAAATCAATATATTATCATATAATATAGGAAAATGGTTTAATTTATTTTATGTTTCGATTTTTTGAGGATAACCCGAATAAAGAGACATGAAGATTTAAAAATATCCTTTTTTCTTTTCATTCATAATAATAAAAAATAACACCTTTCTACTAGCTAGCCTCTAATAGTAATACGCCATTTTTTAATAATAATTTTTAGTCACTCTTTAACGCCTTCCAGCCGCTCTTTTGAACTAGTCACTTCCCCTTTTAAACGCTTTTCAAATGTATTTCTCCAACTAGCTGAAAGAGCATTTACTTCCAAAACTCTTCTTACCCCTTGCAAGTCTTCTTTTTCTTTATGCATAATACGATTCGCAAATGCAATTGAAATACCTTTTGAATCAGGTTCGAGCTGCTTCAGAGCATCCACTGGCGATACCCACCCCTCTTTTAATACTCGAAAATAAAACCCCGTATATCCTGTATTTTGAAAGTAAAGTGGTAATTTTGGGGTATCATACTTCTTTGCTAATTTAAAGCAAGGTTGCCTTGGCTGAGTTACTTGTACGATTGCCTCTCCAAGTTGAAATACATCACCTATGCAAACATCTTCTTCAAGCATACCCTGTACTGTTATATTCTCTCCAAAGGCCCCATATACAAGTTTCCTGTTCAATTCTTTTTCCCAATACCGATAATGATCACCAGAATAAACACAAACTGCTTTATCTACTCCTCCATGATGAACTAAATCCGCTTGCCCATCTCCATTAAATTTTAATGATGATAAAAAGATAGGCTCACTTACCTGTAATTTATTAATGCCAGTTTGAATTAATTTCCCACCATACATCACTTCTTTTGGCATCCCTAAATTAAGAGACATCAATTTATATGATTTTTTCATATATACAACCCCTTTCACTATTTCCGATAAACCTCTTCAAACGCTCCTTCATTCTTTCTCTAATTTGCTGAACTCTTCCAATAAAACTTCCTTTTATTATTTCAATACAGCTTTTCAATTCATTTATCGCCTTACAATCATTACACTTTGCTACTAACTAATGTGATTATAAATCCCGAAAAATCATTGTTCAATTCAATAATTTATATAATAATGATAGGTATATCCTATGATTAAATTAGAGGTGATTTCAATCGAATTACGACAATTAGAATATTTTTCAGCTGTTGCAAAAGAATTACATTTTACAAAAGCAGCCGAAAAATTAAATATTTCACAACCTTCACTTAGTCAACAAATACGTGCGTTAGAACATGAAATTGGCATGCCACTTTTCGATCGAATTGGTAAAAAAACATCTGTAACTGAAGCTGGAAAGATTTTATTATCACATAGTAAAGCGATTTTTCAAGAAGTAGAACAAGCACGTGCTGCCATTTTAGATTTACACGGACTAGAACAAGGAAAACTAACAATCGGTTCTTTATTAACAGTCGTAAATTATTTATTACCACCAACCATTTTGAATTTCAACAAACTATATCCCAATATTGAACTTTCCATATTAGGTCTTCGTACTGGAGAAATTCGCAAAAGATTATTGCAAAATGAATTAGATATCGGTATTACATTTCTCCCAGTACAGGACAAAGAAGTTATTTCTATTCCACTTTATCAAAGTGAACTTACTTTAGTCGTACCGGTTGGTCATGAATTGACAAAATGTAATAGTGTATCATTTGAAGTGTTACAAAATTATCCAATCATCCTTCTACCTTCAAATTTCCATTTAACTGAACTAATTACATCGCATTGTCAAAATTTTAATTTTACACCGAAACCAATTTTAGAAATCAGTACGATGGAATCTTTAATTCAAATGGTTTCAAAAGGAATGGGAATTACTGCTTTACCAAAACCATATATAGATTTTCTACAAAATGAGCATATTCAGGCGATTAAGATTGAAAACCCTACCCCAAAGATTGAAATTGGGCTTATTTATCGAAAAGAGAAATATATGAATGCAGCTACACGTGAATTTATCGAACAGTTAAAAAGAAGCGTACATTCTTTTCAAAAATAAACATTCACAAAAAAGAGATTATTCTATCAAATTATTGTGTAACAATCTATTAGAATAATCTCTTTATATTAGGAAATAAAAATGAATATAAAACTGATTCGTAGTGAGATGATTCATTCTACTATGGCAATATTAGTGAACCTTTTTAGAAATCGGTATATATTTTGTGAAATACGCTCCGACTAACAATAATGCAATTGAGAATAACAAAGTAAAGACATTTACAAAGTGAAACAAATATGCAAATAAATTAAGAATTCCAACTGCAAAACAACGAATAGACGTTAAGGCACTTTTCACCCCTTTTATCCCTGCTTTTTTCTTTTTTGATGAACAAAATATATGGAAACGAAAAGAGAAATAATAAGAACACCTGGTAATATAACCGCTAGCAATAGCAATCCCTCCTATATAATCCCATTTACTTCTAAACTACCACCTTATTCCTATTTTTACAGTCTGCTTTTTTTATTAAAAACCCTCTGCTGCTGCGAAGCCTACACTTTCATCAGCCGCAACATCTTTTCCGTAACGTTCTTTAATATCATCAATGTCACGTGGATTCCGTTCTACAATCCAACGAATCTCTTCGTCCATTTCGGCTGCTGGATCAATGTATACAGTGAGTGGGTCACAAATACGACAACGGATTTCACCAGTATATAAACGCTGCATATCTTCTTCGAAACCAATTTCGCCTTCACCTGGTGTAATATCTTGACCAGACTCGGCATCAAAATAAACTTTTGCGGCACACCATCCCTTTACACCGTTATTCAGGAAAATATCACGCGTTTTCCGGTCCATTCCCGTTTGTTCCCACCAATATTTCAGGAATTTGGATGATGCCTTTGCAATTTCTATACGGGTTTCATCGTTACTATCAGGTATGACATCGAATTTCACACGGTTTTTAATTTGTTTTGCAAGCTTAACCATCATACGTGGTCGAATTTGGTTTACTGTAATCCGCTGTTCACCATTTTCAAGTGGTGCAGTAATCATTTTTTTACTAGTTGGATTCCATACAAGCCACTGATTACCGCGATAATAGTTTACTTGCGCCATCATTTGGCGTTTCTCTTCCCAGTCCTCGGCTTGGGTAATACGCTCCTCCACAAGAGACACCCAATCACCAGGACTTTTCTGTTCTTGCTTTTGTTCCTTAGGTTTATTGAGACCAAACATTATTTCTCACCGCCTTTACACGAAAAAAGAGCCTACACGGTTTGATACGCAAGCTCTTTTAACTCTTTTAAAGTCGCTTTACTTTTCACTTCCACACCTTTTTCTTCAAGATGTGCCGTTAATTCTGCTTTTGTAGCACCTTCAATCCAAGATTCAGATTGTTCAGGTGCTTCCTGAACTTCTAACAATCCCTGTTGCTTAGGTTCTTCTATTGGTACTTTATGAGCTTCTATTTCATATCCATCCACATGCAACAGTTGAATCTCCACTGGTGTATATGCAAATGTTGGGTCAACTTCAGCTCTCTTTTCATACATTTCCTCATAATCTTCAGCTACTGCAAATTTATCAATGCTACCTAATGTTAAGCGAAACACTTTTGCCATTTATGACACGCTCCTATTCTAAATGGAATGTTGGTGCAGGCTTTTCCTCTTTCTGTGCTTTCACCATCTTCACTTCTCCCTGCTTGTACTCCGCAAAAGATGGCGCTTGAATACGATCATATAATTCTTTTCGTTCTTGCTTCCACATATCACGTTCCCCTTGGTGTACCCGTTCCATTTCATAAGCAAATACACCAAGAAATACAATGACTGCAACCAGAACAAAAAAGACAACATACGTCATTGTAGTTGCCCTCCTTTCCTTCGACCTCTTGTAAGCCTGATGATGTGTCGATGTACTTTCTCTTCTAATGTCACTGGTTCTTTTGGAATGAACTTTTCATTCGCATGATAATAGATAAATCGATTCAATGCTTGTGACATTGTATCTACTTGGTCATCATTCTTGCCTTGTGGGAATGATGCACACTCTTCCACAAAGTCATGTACCCAAGGTGCATACCTTGGTAAATACACATTCCCCGATTCAATGTATGGTGAGACCGCATTTACACGAGCTATTTTTCCGCCCTGCGGATTTACTGCGATGATACCACCTATTTCATTCTTTAACATTGAAATAATTGCTGGACCATTCGCTTTATCCTCTACTAATTTAGCGTG
Source organism: Bacillus clarus (assembly GCF_000746925.1). Classification (GTDB taxonomy): domain Bacteria; phylum Bacillota; class Bacilli; order Bacillales; family Bacillaceae_G; genus Bacillus_A; species Bacillus_A clarus. The sequence goes on along the minus strand of NZ_JMQC01000008.1, from coordinate 4,644,089 downwards.
CGCTTTCGGATGTTTCCTTACCATATTGCGTATAGCTTGTAGTGTAGTTGGGAAGTTCATACGCGCCTTGAGGTTATCGATTAAATACATATCCGCACCGTTCTTGCCCCATACTTGGATACAAACAAAGTCACTGTCTGCTTCATCTTTAAACGTTGCATCAATACTCATAATGATATGCACCATCTTTGGTAATGTATCGTAATACTGCCACCATGCACGTTTTAATAGATTCCCTTCGGCTGCGGTTGGTCTACCTTGATACAAAGAGTTAAAGCTACTTGGATATCGTTTCCGTTCTTGAATAAACTCGAGTCCATATCGTTCGGGCCACAATGGTTCACCTACTTCTCGTCCTATTACATAATCTTCCTCTGCTTCAAGTGGAAGATTATATACTTGCCACGGCAAAGGCTTACCGTATTCTTCACTTAATAACCTACCTTGTAAATCGTCTTCATGCCATCTTGTTAGAATCAAAATGACGATTGCACCAGGATGTAAGCGAGTAGAGAAGGAGTCTATCCATTCATCCCATATCTTACCGCGATGTGTCTCACTATCCGCTTCCTCACGGTTCTTAATCGGGTCATCGATAATCATTAAGTCCGTACCCATACCAGTGATACCTGATAACACACCACGTGAGATCATTCCACCTATTTCATTATCAAGTAACCATTCATCATGTGCAGAGCTTTCTTTTGATATATGAATATCGAATAAATCAGTACCATACATTTTGACCTTCTCTTTATTCTTCTTACCAAAACGACGAGCGAATGTATCACTATAACTTATCTCAATCACTCTATCCTCTGGAAAGTTACCCAAATAATAAGATGGTAAGGTCTCTGTAATGGTCATGGACTTACTATGACGTGGTGGCATATTGATAGCAATGTATTGGTTCGTGGTTGGTATCTCACCTGCATTCATTTGTTTCTTCTTATCAATAGCTTCTGGAATAACACGCCCAACGAATTCACTATGTGGTGCTTTCTTATACCTACCTTCATGTACATAACACACATACTCGTAGTAATCACGACGAGCTATTTCCCTTTGTATCTCATCAACTGTCGGTAGATTTTTTAAGGAGGCTTTCAAGTTGTTTCAACTCCTCTGACGTATACTTACTTAAATCTGCCTTTTGTACAACGGTTTGTTTCATCTCACCGCTATGGTCAATCTCCCGTCTATCACGCCATGCATCAGGCTTTCTATTCTTTAACCAGAAGATAATGGCTGTAGAATCGGGTGGTACTTGTCGTTTCACTCGTTTTGTTTCTACGCTTTGATATTCATCATCACCATTCTTTTCTCTTTCAACGGTTACTTCTTCATACGTGTAACCAGTCGCACGTTTTAATAGTGCATTCTCCACTTCACGGTCTACTACTTCCTTACCACGACGTACAGCTTGATCCATGATTGGGTGCTTCTTCCTCCAATTATGGAGCGTAACGCGAGTAACTCCCATGTTATAAGCTATTTGCTCATCAATAAGACCATCACGCGCCCATCCTTCAATCTTTAATAAACCTTCTTTTGTAAGCCAACGTTTGATTTTAGTCATCACTCTCACCTCATCCAAAATAAAAAAGCACCCAAATAGATGCTTTATATCTTACACTAAAAATATTTTCAATACTGTCATTAGCAATGATACAATTGACCACGAATTTCGCCATTAGGATATTGTACGGTATGAACATTAATATAAATATTTCCAGAATTAATTTCTTCTACTAGATCGTCTAATGTTTGACCAGCCAATGGACCAACCAATTCTTCTTGAGTAATTGTTCCAGTTAAAGTTGCACACTCAATCGAAACCGGATTTGTTATAGGACCAAATAAAAAAGCTACAACAGGACCGTTCGTTCCCTTCGCTCCTAAATGCAGATGAGCAACTACTACATTCTCTATATCAAATAAATCTAGCTTGAATTTTAGTCTTAGTTGGTCTCGGCTTAATTTAAAGAATGCTTCTCCTCGAGCATCTGTTTCTACTGGTGGAACTTCATTCTCACCACGTAACTTTGCAAAGAACATATTTATCACTCCTATACTTCATCTTTACTCCTAATATATGCTCGTCCTTCTTAAACGGTGACAAAATAAAAAAGCAGCGATGTTTCGCTACTTTAAATTTGTTTTATTGTTTTCATTTTCCCTTATATATCTGTACAAGGTTGCTCTTGAAACATTAAACATCTCACATACTGCTACTTTCGATTCACCTTGTTCTATCATTTTCAGCATCCCTTCAATCTGTTGTAGCGTATGGGCTTTCTTTCTGCCACCTTCGCGTCCTCTTGCCTTAGCAGCAGCTACACCACTTATAACACGTTCATTAATAACTTCCCGCTCCATTTCAGCCATTGCACCAAATATATGGAATAAAAATCTTCCCACTGTTGTAGATGTATCAATACCATCTTTAATAGATACAAAGTGAATACCTTTTTCATTGAACTCTTGAAGCAAATTAACAAGCTGATGCATTGTTCTTCCTAAACGATCTAGTTTATAAACAACTAATGTATCACCTTTTCGAAGCTTTCCAAGAAGTGATTGAAGCTCAATCCTGTCTTTTTTAGCTCCACTTTCTTTTTCTGTGACGATTTCCTCACAACCAAAACGTTTCAATTCGTCTAATTGCATATCCAAACTTTGCTTTTTCGTTGAAACACGCGCATATCCAAATATCATTTAACCATCACCCTTTATCTTTGATGGTTTCATTGTATCAATTCCCTGTCTCGAAATCATTAGTTTTTGATACATAGTTTTGATACAATAGAATCATTGATATAAAGGGTTATGCTTTCACGTCTCATAATCAATTGTTTGTGAGACACTTATTTACTCTACAATCATCCAATCGTTTGCCAACATATCGCCTTGATACGGTTGAGCAGGTGCTACACCGCTCATATCTTTTAGCACTGCGAAAATAGTTGGATTTAAATCAAAACTTCTTACATAATCATCATCTTTCGTTTCAGTCACCTGTGCTTTACGGGTTAAAAACCAGTATCCTTCCCATATAGAGCGAGTTACCTTCTTACCTACCATTAATACATTTAGAGCGTCAGAATAGCTTAAATCACGCTTTAAAATGGAAGTATACATCATGAGCTTCAACTCTCCTTTTTAGGTGTAAAAAATGTTTATTACATGATTAAAAAGAGCATCCATGGCAGTAGATGCTCTTCATGTGATAGGGAGTTGCTATGAGTATTGAATAGGACAATGCTGGAGGGTTGTCCTATACTTCAATATATGCTTGTCCTTATCAAAAGGTGACACAACAGAAGAGAGCACTCCCCTAGTAAGTGCCCTCCTACAATGTTTATGGGGTAACCGTTCTATAACACTATATGCACTTTTTCTCTTTATATTCCATCTTTATTTACACAACAGAAAAGAGTATCTAACCAGGATACTCTTCGAAGGTGATTATGTTACAAGTGAAATAAGTGGAGTCGTCTTATTTCATACGATACTATATGCACATTTAATTACAGTGTTACTAATTAAATCATACATTACGGTATGTGATATTTTAATATCCGTACACAATAAAAGCACTCCATAAGGAATGCCTTTTATTACTTCTCTTATGCCGGAGAAGGAAATCTACCAGCTGAAAAAGACGTACTAGTACTCTCTGCTATCACTCCTGATTGAGGACTGAATACCCTAACCTTCACTTGATCTCCAGCATTTAATTGCACGATAACAGTATCTTTCACTACAAAACCTATAAACTGAGGTGATCTGGCATGATATTCTGTATCTATCCCTCTTGTAAATAATTCATTATTTATAAATAAAGCTAAAGCTATAGATAATGGAACATCTTCATTGTCAGGGTTAAAAACTATGCTTGGATTAAAAATATATAAACCTGCTGTTTTAGCAGTGAATGTAGATGTTGCAGGATTATATTCGTTATCATAGTCAAATTGTTCCATTTGATATAAAACATCTACCAAAGTACTTGCACTAATTCTTTGATCCTCATTTGATGTAGCGTTGAACCCTGAAGCTCTTACAGATGGATCATTTTTATTTCCACAACAACAATCAACTTTCACATTGATTTGGTTTTTTTTATCACAATATTTATCATGATTTTTAGAACATTTATGTTCTTTTTTCTTATAATCATCACAATATTTACAATAATAATAGGACATACTAATCTTCTCCTTTCCTCTATTCACTTTATGATATGTAACGTAGAGAAGAGGTGTGTTTGGACAAACTACTATGAATTAAGAGTTTAATTTATACTATAAAAGAGCAACCGTGCACCAGTTGCCCTTTCGTCAAATGTCTATGCTATTACTATAAACCATTTTTGCAATAGTTAACATGAACTAATGTGAACTTAATATTTTGTTAACTTAGCTTTTGGGCATATTCAATCATACGCTTTATTTGTGAATGTTTATTATAGATATAACGTGGACTGTAATTTAACTCTTCAGCAATCTTTTCTAACGTTTTACCCTCCACATACTTGCCATGCATGATCTTGTGTTCCAAACCGTGGAATGTACAAATTACTTTTTTCAAATCATATAAGTCATTCATTTTATGAGCAAGATTATATTCAATCCGTTCGATATGATCTTCTACTTTTGTACCATCTGACTCAGGGGTTAATTTATATTTAGATAAATCACCACCCCTCCAGCGTTTTAATTCTCTTTTGTTTCGACCTAAATCATTTTCTAAGTAGATAATTTCATCTTCTAACTTATGATAATCCTTCAACCAATCTAGCAATGTGTATTCCACCTCACTTATTTAAGAATCCACTTTTGACAAATATGTTTCTCCAAGCATTATCAAATTGGTATTTATCGACTAACTTAGCTCTACGAGCGATTGCCTTCTTTATCTTCCGTTTTTTATGCTTTCCCATCGTTTTTCCCCCTTCATTTTCACCTAAAAACCGATGAATCATTTTATATACTATTATTGCGCGTTTTTAGACGTTTAACCGTCCACATGACCTATTGCATTCAGAAAAGATTTAAACGTTAAATTTCCTTATTATATAAAGTCGTTTTTTCTAAGAAACGAAATTTTTGAATTTAAGCTCAGGTTCAACGTGAACCTAACCTCACTTTCTAATAAAAGGATTATTTTATTCAAATATTAGTTCTGCACTCATCTACTACGTACATTCCGCATTTACAGTAGGACCTACACAAGGTCATCATATCCCAAAAAATTGAAAATGTATGGACAAACACTGTTGCAACTTTCTTTTTTATGAATAAATTAAATTATAAAAATGAAAAGGAGTCGTTAATTACAAAATGAATAGAAAAAAATACTCTGATAATTACGATTGCTATTATTATGAAGATGATTACAAAAAGGACAAATCTTCTTGCCATAGTTCAGATAAAACAATCGTTAATGTATATTGTAATTGTAAAAGCGAGCGTGAAAGACAATCAGCTTTTAAGGCTACACAAAATACCTTTCAACCACTTATTGCTAATGAACCTACTAGAATTTTATTTCCGGCGGAGATATTTGACATCAATAATGAGTATGATCCCTCTACATCGATATTTGTCCCTCGTCAAAATGGTATATATACTTTTGATACAAGCATTGCCTTTTCCCCTACCTCAGCATCATCTTACTCAATAATTCTAGACATACGAGTAAACGGAAGCAGTGTTTCTGGAAACGAGCAAAGTGGCTTGTCTAATCAAGGACTTATTGTAAAAACATCTACTATCGTACAATTACAGGCTGGTGACAGAGTTGACGTATTTGCTGAAGTTGGGTCAACAAACGGAACTATTATAGGATCTCCCCGTCTAACATATTTTGAAGGCGCTCGAATAAGTTAAATCGTTCCTTTGAACATACCATCTTCTTTTAATATGATGGATCCTACTACAAAAATGGTTACCTGCTGAGCAGTTAGCTTTTGCTAGCTGCTCTTTTGTTTTCATCTAGCTCACATACAGGACATTCATACCCACCATGTTCATCATCAATTTCATGAAATGCATCAAAACCAAATCCACAATCTGGGCACTCAAACATTTCAACTTTTTCTTTAATTGTTACATTTCCATCCTTTGAATGTCTTTTCATATCCATTCCCCTTTTCTACAAAATGAAATTTTTGTTAAGTCTTCCTTATCTTCCTCAAAATTTGTTCATATTCGACTCATATTGTGCATCTATTAAATATGATTAGAAATTTTGGGAGGTAAACGTATGTCTAAAGAAGATGAATTGAATTCATATGAAATTTTACGTAGTGCTGCATTAAACCCAAGTTCGATTGGTCCTACATTAACACCCATTTCACCATTCACATTACCAACTGGACCTACTGGTAACACCGGACCTACTGGCAACACCGGACCTACCGGAAACACTGGACCTGCTGGTAACACCGGGCCTACCGGAAACACTGGACCTACTGGTAACACCGGGCCTACCGGAAACACTGGACCTGCTGGTAACACCGGAATATTCTCTCCTGCTTATGGTAATTTTTGGAGAATCGGAGGGCAAATTACCATAAATTTTGGAGACCCCTATCCATTTACAAATGACAGCCCTGCCATAGCTGGAGGTATTACTAGGACTGGCAATACTATTAATATCCCTCAAGCTGGGGATTATTATATTTCTTATGTTTTAACAGTACTAATACCAGAGAAACGCAATGTCCCGTCCGTTGGAGTGTTCTTAGGTCCTCCATTTAACGAAATCCCTAATTTGCAAACTCGTTTTGCACTTGTAGCTAATTCAGGACCTATAGACTTACATTTAGACACTCTGCAACTAAGTGGCGAAGCTATTTTAAGGATTCCAGCCAATTCACAACTTCAGCTTAGGAACACTAGTCCATCTTTTGATCCTACTACTCTTAATGATAGCAATATAAATAGCCTCGCACTTAACATCGTCAAATTAAGCCTATAACTAATTTCATTAATCCTGATTATCTATAAAATTAAACTCCTTCAGAATAAAACTTGAAGGAGTTTTAGATATATTAAGTTATAAAAAATGAAGTTATATTAACCTATCCTAAATATAATATCTGTCTAAGATAGCATTTTAAAGTAACATATCACCATTCTACTTTCTTAACAAAATAGCGTTTTTGTTTAGTTTTCGTATTATAGTCACCTGCTTCCTTTTGCCAAAAATATCTTCACCCCTCACTCTTATTGTGCATTTATTAAGTATGATTAGAGATTTTTGGAGGTGAATATATTGTCAAAGGAAAAAAAATTGAATTCCTCTGAAATTTTACGTGCTGCTGCACTAGATCCAAATTTAATTGGTCCTACATTACCACCGATTCCACCATTTACACTACCAACAAGTCCAATAGGCCCCACCGGTAGCACTGGACCTACTGGCAACACTGGACCTACTGGACCAACAGGATCAACAGGACCTACTGGACCAACAGGGCCTACTGGACCTACTGGACCTACTGGACCTACAGGGCCTACTGGACCTACTGGACCTACTGGACCTACTGGACCTACTGGACCAACACCATTTTCAGCATTCAGAGCTATTAAAAATCAGTCTCAATTTATTAGCGGTTTTGTTAATAAAGTTACATTTGAAACAGAACAATATGATTTAAACAATGAATACACTGGAGGTGCAACATCAACATTTCAACCAAACGAAGATGGAGTTTATGCACTTATTTCAACTATAGGTTTCGTATCAGGACAAAACTCACAAAATATAACCGGATTATATTTTGTTCTTAATGGTAATACGACTGATCCTCTAGCTTTTGATCAAGATTTTATGGGTGCAAATACTTCATTTGTTAATGTTATAACTGTTTCTACTATGGTAAGATTAGCAGCTGGAGATACAATAGAAGTTTACGCTGATACTAGTGATCCAGATGGTGGTACACTCTCAGATAGCTCTTTTTTTGCACATTTTGAAGGCACAAGATTACCATCCCCAGATCCTAATACGTTAATGTTCTCTGGAGTTTCTTCTCAAATCCCAACATTTACTCTACCTCAAAATATACCATTAGGTGCAATTAAATAATTTTTTAAAAATAAAAACGAACCTATCTATTAACATTAATTAAAATTTATCACTTTAATTAATCGACTTCTTAAATAAATTTAAAAGATGTGCAAATTGCGCATCTTTTTTAATACTGAATAAAAAGTTGCACAGTACAATTTTAGAAAATGTTTATGATAATCATTTTAGCAATATCTTATCTCAGTAAAATCAAGCTACTTAATAGGAGTGCAGCCCAGATACATGTAACTTCATGTCGTAGACTGTATTTTATTTTTTAATAAACATATTTTGTTGTAACAAAAAGATATTTTACTTAATAAAGTAACAAAAATATTTTTGAAACAATATTTTGTTACAGCTAGTTCAACAGATAGCCTGTTATATATTTTCAAATATATAACATAACAAAAACGAACATTTATTAATAAATAATATATCAACTCTGACCTAGTTTTACACGTATATCAGCTGAACCCGAAGAGGGTTCGAGTATAGTTCAATTGGTCAAGTCAAATACTCCCTTCGCTTCTGCTAATAATTGAGTCACTTCAAAAACACCGTTCTCCATTGCTTCATTTCAATCTCTCCCTTTTATTTATTGTTTCTATAACGTAAAACCCACTTACCGAAACGCATTTCCATATAACTATCACGAAAATATAAGCCATATTGTTTTAAGCGTGAATCATGCCAACGTTTAAGGGATAGTTTGCTGTTCCAATTTGTTCCGAAAAAACGTGTTAAATGTTCCTCTTTTTTAAACAGGCAATTCATTTTGATTTCCCCTCTCATTTTTAAATAAATCCTTTTTTCAATAATTCACGCGCCATATATAAGAAATGATGATAAATGTAATTTCCAGTAGTGATAGGATCAATAAAAACTGTAGAAAATCCATATCGTACTTCGAAAGTTTTAAGACTACCCAACAATGATTCAGGCTTGTATCTACTTGTATACTCACCCTTCAATATTTTCTGGTATCCTTGTAAATCTTCCACAATCAAAACAAATGGATTTTTAGAAGCGCGAATCAATTCATTTTCAAAACGTGTCCGATCTTTAATCGATTGAACTAATTCATCTACACCGTTTTTCCTTTCAATCCCAGCACTTAAATAAACATCACGAGTGATTCCCATTTCTGGATTACTTGGAATCATTGCTGAATAATCAGCGGTTTTCATTCCACGAATCTTAAAATCTACTTTCTTTTTTCTAAAATAATCAAGTACATGAGTGTTCTTTTGTTCCCTTGTATCTACAATGATTTCTAATGTCTTAAGGATTGCTTTTAATTCTGTATCCGTATATTTATAGTGAACTGCTGGCATCTATTTAGACCCCCTAAAGTACGCCATCGCACGATTATATAAATTCAATGAAAGTTCGTCCGTTAATTTATTTTCATAGTTTGCTACTGATTCTCTTACATACGTCCATCCATTGATTGAGAAATTTAAGGCTAATTCCATAACCAACCTTGCAGCATCTTCATCTTGATTAAACCAATCATTTATTTTCGAATTCATATCTTGATCCACACCGATAAAGAAATTCATGATTTTATCAATCGTTTGCTTTACCGCGTGCTCCTGATCCGAATAATTACCCTGTAGCTACTTAACAATTCGTAACTTGTATTCTTTAATAACCGATTCAATTTCAGGACCAATCTTTTCTGGATTTTCGATAAATAAATCATTTCCATCCAGGATGAGTTTTGCACCCATCGACTGGACATCAATACATATTTGTTTGGGATGCAAAAACATTCACTCCTTCAAAAAGTTACTTAGTTACCAAAGTTATCCGAAATAGTATTAAAGCTCTATATAATATATATATTTTTTTATTTATTTATTTTTTATAGAGGGGAACAGGGAAAATAAGTAACAAAAGTAACTGTTAATAAATTACAATTCATAATAAAACCTTATATATCAACGGTTACAGCTTTTTTCGATTAATGTTTGTTACGTTACTAGAGTTACTTTTAGTAACTTCTTCAAGGTGTAAATGATACTGTTCGCCAGCAACTCCAATTCCATAGAAGAATATTTTATTTCCGTTGCTCCGTTTTTTCTTGAAACCTCTTGTTTCTAACTGGCGATAAAATTGACGATTTTTCATTTCCATTTCATCATTTTTAAAACACCATTCTTTATAAAGTTTATAAATTCGTTTTGCTTCAACTTTGGCATTAGTATCAACAACACATATCTCTTCAAAGAATGGCCCTAACATATCCATGTCTTCACGATAGTCATTAGTTGCTTTTTTGATAGCAGATGATTCTCCTAATCCGCTTGTCTGCCACTTCAAGCAACCCTCAACCGCCCAACGAAAAATCCCAGACATTTCTTCTCTTAACTTTGTAGGAAGATCATAGTCAATCTTGTCTTCTGGGATTGTCACAGTAAATGCAACTAATCGAACCCTTCTCCAAATACCTTCGTCATTATTCTTGATAATTGGTTTATGATTTGTAGTGAAAAACACTTTAAATTGCGGTGTAAATTCAAAGTATTCTTGGCGAAGGAAACGCGCTGACATCTTTTCTCCACCTGTAATTTGTTTAACTAATGATTCCGCTAATTGCTGTCCTTCTTCACTCTCAACGGCTGACACGAACCGCGCCCCATCAAGTCGGGCCACATCATTATTGATTCCCGAATCGTTCTTCTTTTTGATGAAAGTGTCGCTGTTTGTTTGTCTTCCGTAATCACCCATTAAATCTTGAATGACATTGATAAAAGTCGATTTACCGTTTCTACCATTTCCGAAAAGGAAAAACATAACTTGTTCCTTCGTTTCCCCTGTTAGGGAATAACCAATTGACCTTTGAAGAAATTCGATTAACTCATGATCGGCTTTACCATCTGGTGTAAGGAAAATGCTTTCTAAGAATGAAATCCAATTCGGACATTTAGCTTCTTTTTCATATTTGATAGGTGAAATTTTTGTTATTAATAACTCCCGATCATGTGGCGATAATTCCCCAGTTTTTAAATCGACAACCCCATTTTCACAGTTAAAAAGGAAACTATGAGCATCTAACTCTTTCTTTTTGACTGATACCATTGGCCTTACATCTAATATGCTACTTACTCGTATAGATCGCTTTTCACACTTTTTCGCCCAGCTATAAAGTTGTTTAGCAAGTGACTTATCTTGTTCAACTTCAGCTTCTTTGTAAAGATTTCTTAATGTTTGAGCTGTTAAAGCTTCGATTTGTCTTTTGCTATCTTCATGCCATTGCTTATCGTTCCATATGAGCCATTCCAACTCGTTACAGTGACGAATATTTTTACCGTGGTAGTAAGTGATGCGTTCAGCATTTCCCAACTCCGTTAAATGGAATCTTGGTACTTCATCAATGATTTCGTCTGTATCTTCAATCGTTGAGATACCTTCAGAAATGTATATCTCATAAGGTTTTTCTTGCGATGTCTCATAATCAGCTATTGTGGAAGGAGTAGAAAAGGTTGCTGTTTCAATGGTTTTTTGTCCGTATGTACTACCATCACTATGATGAATCTTGTCCCATTTATCACGAAGCAAGGAAGTTTCACGGAACATAGAATCCATTTTCACAGCATCTTTATCTGTCCAAAATGCTAAATGATTACAAAGAGCCAAATCCGTTGAGGAATGGTCATTGTTTATTAGAATCCCTTGGAATAAATCCTTAATACTCCCACCATTTTTACTGTTAAACATTCGCTCCCATAATTCCGCATTAGAAAGATTGCTGATGTCTTCTCGATCTGATGAAACTGTGTTTACTTTACGTTCTGGTTGTGGTTTTTCTTTTAGGTACTTATCGAATAAAACTTTAAATTCTTCCGTTCTGTCTTCCACATTCTTTTGCTCTAAACAGTCACCTGTGAAAGTGAAATATCGTCCATGCCTGTATACTTCTAATCCAAGATCAACGTTTTTACGTCCTGTGCCTGGTCCTTTAAGTGTCAATGTCCCTTTAGCAATGATGTGGATGCCGTCACCGCTTGGAGAGTATTCCGTATAACTATTTAACGTTTCAATCATATCTTCAGCTAGGTCTGTAAGCGCGCCCTCTTGGATACAGTGGTCAATGTCTATTCCTACAAATGGATCATCCTTAGAAAACATAAAACCAATTCCGTCATATCCACCTTGCTCATAAAACTTTATGATTGTCGGAAACGTTGACCAACTTCTCTTGTTATTTGATTGAGCCATTTCCCCATTGATTTGATAAGGAACTTTCGTTTTCTTACCATTTCTTACTTCTGACCGCCATAAGATCCAATGGGGAGCGTTTTTTAATTCTTGTGGTATTTGGTTAAAGTTATATCTCATGTAGTGACGACCCATATTAAATCATTAGAAAATGATTTACAAATTCCACTTTTCGACCGATTAGGGAAAAAAGTACTTCTTACAAAGGCAGGTCATCAATTTTATCCATATGCGTTAGAGTTATTAACTATATATGAAAAAGCACAAGAAATACCACAAAATGTTGATCATCCTAAAGGAACTTTAACAATTACGTCTAATGAATCTTTAGCAGTATATCGTTTACCTCGATTATTACAAGCTTACAAACAAAAAAATCCGCAAGTGCATATCGTTCTCGAAACAGCTACGAATGAACAAGCATTGAAAAAGCTCCAAGACGGTGAAACTGATATTATCTTCTTAATGGGAGAAGCTATAGAACACGATAATTTTATAACCTCGACATTATTTGATGAAACATTTGGATGGATTTTTCCTACCGATTTGGTCCCATATGATAATCCATTTCATTTTTTACAAGATTCTCAGTTTATTTATACAGAACAAAGTTGCGGATATAGGAAGATGGTAAATCATTATTTACATATGAATGGAACAATTCCTGATAAAACATTCGAAACTTCTAGTATTGAAGTTATTAAGCAATCCGTCATGTGCGGGTTAGGAATTGCTATTCTTCCTCATATTGTTGTGCAAGAAAATTGTAAAAAAGAGCAATTAATATTTAAACAAATCCAAACACCATCACTAATACAAAGCCATGCGATATATCATAAATCTAGGTGGATATCCCCTGTATTACAATCTTTTCTTACATCATTAGAAAAAATTAAAGATTTACAAATGAATCCTGAAATGTAAAACATTTTTACATTTTCATTTACTTTCACTAGCAACTGCTTTCTTCTTAATAAGAAAATATATCATTGGAAGAACACTCAAACTCGCAATTGCACAAATACTTCCTAATGAAGAGAATGATAACCCCTTACTTCATATGTCAATGAAAAAGCACCTTGTCTAACTAAAGATAAGGTGCTTTTCAAATTCAAAATGCATATGAATTATTTCTTATTTTGTTCTACACTTGCAATTACTGTACTACCTGAAAATGTCCCTTTTTGCATAAATACTTTATTAATTAATTCTTTTTGTTCATCTTGTGACATTACCCCTTTACCTTCACCGAGGTTCCCACTTTGCAACTTCCAAATTTTATTATGGTCTTGATCTGCTTTCTCGTATTTTCCTTGTTTCCATCTTTCTAAAATATCTATATATGTATTTTTTTGCACGAGGTCATTGTTATTCACGACATCAAGTAAACTTTCAATTCGTTCTTGTGTTATAAAAATATAGCCCCATTTTTGATCCGCTTTTACTTTTTGATGTGCCATTTCATGTAATGTAGCTTGTATTTTCTCATCAGTCCATTTGAAATCCTTGTTAAAACCACTATTTGGCAATGAATAATTCCCGTTTTCTAGAAGCTTCGCATCTTCCACCTTCACTTTACTATCAGCTAATACTTCTACTGCCGGAGCAGCTGTCGATGTCTTCTTCGCAGTCGGTTTACTATGGTTAAGATAATACAATATCCCATACGTTATACCTACTCCAATTACCACCATCCCAGCAATGATCCCTAATAGTTTAAATAGTGTTTTCATCGTGCATGTTTCCTCCCTAATATTCTATCTTTCAATTTCCCCCTAATTATTTCGTGAACTAATTTACTAATTGATTCAATTAGTTATATTTTAATTTCTAAAACCTCTTTTTGTAAAAATGTTACAACTCCGTCTTCATCATTACTTTTGGTTACAAAACTAGCAACTGTCTTTAATTCCTCAACAGCATTATCCATTGCGACACCCGTACCACAGTGCTCTATCATTTCCAAATCGTTATAATCATCTCCAAATGCGATTACATCCGATATTTCACAGTTAAGATGTTTAAGAACAAATTGAATACTATTCCATTTCGAAACCTCCGAATGCATAATCTGACATAATGTTCCACCATCTGTGATTACACCTTTACACTCTTTAGGTAATTTTTTAAGTAGCTCTGGATTTATGGATTCCTGAGCACAAATAATAACCTTAAAAGCCACTGTAAAATCCAGTTCTCTTAACTCTAAAATTTCACACGGTACTTTGCCGAAATACGCAGCAACATCAAAATTCGAGTACAGTTTATCATTTATTTCAATACAAATATGATTGAGATTATACTTTTTTGCTATATCTATAACCTCTAAAATTGTTTTTTTAGAGATCTCCATGCTATACAAAACGTCATTATCCTTAAGTACAAGAGCACCATTATAACAAATAATAATATCATTCTTTAATTCTGAAGGAATATACTGTTTTACAGCTCTTGGAGGTCTTGCAGTAGCGAACATAAGCCGATTCCCTGCCTCTTTGCACCTTTTTAAAATATTAATAGAATAATCTGAGACTGTTTTGTCACTCCTTAACAATGTTCCATCCAAATCCGAAATAATAACTTTATTCATATATACTTTTACCTTCCTTCAATTTTTCGTGCTAAAAAATCCCTACAAGGTAAACTATTAAAATTAATGTATTGATCCATTTATTAATAATATTTTCATTCCCTATCTTGATGCATTCCCCCTCTACAACATCAGTCAACAAATCCCTTCATATATTTCCTTATATTGTATTTCTTTTACACTTAATATTGCAAGATTATTCTGTAAAAAGATTGCGATTTTATTCCATACACACCAGAACAAAAATGTACATGAGTGTATTACCTCCATTTAATAGAACATTTCATTTTTAAGTTATTTAAAATATGTGCTAGGTTTATATATAAAGGAGATGCATAAATATGAGTTTATTTCATACCGGTTTAACTTTCCTTCATTTCAACGAAACATATGGATTACAAAATAAATTCCATTCTTATTCACATGAAAATATTGATTTTAGCCATTTAGAACATTCAAATCTATATTGCAAAAAAAGAGTGCCCTCTTACAAAGGCACTCCTTCTTACATCATGCTTGATTTTCTTTTAACCAATTTGTAATTGCTTCTAATTTTACGATATTATACCTCTGTGCCATACCCGTTTTTCTCTCTTGTAAACTATCCATTATTTCCATTTCATTCGTTCTCACATTCTTAGCCTCTATTAACTTACAATACCCTTCTGCCAAGTTATTTAAATTTTGATAATACTGTTGAAATGGTCTAGCAATATGTATATGTTTCTCAAAGTTTCTTCTTTTTCTCGTATGATCAAAGTCTTTTCGTTTTCTTAACTCCTCGTCTGTCGTGTACAAATAAAAATATTGATCTGGAAAGCCAATCTCTCGTTTCAACATACTTTCTTTATAAAACTCTTCTATAAAAGACAAAGGTTGATTAAATATTTCAAAGTGAAAGCACCAATTATAACTAAGCGGTTGAAATATATCGCCGTCCAGTATAACTATGTCGTATTTTTCGGATTGTTGAACCGCCATGTTCCAGCGTTCAACTTGTTTTTCAAAATACCATGTTTTATGCTCATTTTTTGGCCTTTCAAATAAAAAATTCACTTCAGATATAACAAAAGCACCATGATTTTTTTCTAATTCACGGCATGTTGATGTTTTACCAACTGCGCTTGCTCCCTCTAATGATCTAATCCCCATGTTTCTCCCTCTTTCATTAACTAATATTTTTTTGTTTGCTTTTTCTCCTCCACACTTGTCTCCATAATACGATCGATGCTACAGAAAGCATAATTGTCGTAATGATACTACCCTCAATTCCAAATGCTCCTCCATGTAACATTTCCGGCCCATTTGTTACAGATTTAAAGAGTGGTGTAGAATGGATTGTCATCCCACTAACAGCAAAACCGTATACATTGTATTGTGCCCAGTTCCAAATAGAATGCCAAGCACATATTCCCCAAAGGTTATTCTCCTTTAATACGTAAAAAGCAGCAAATATACCAACTAATATTATATTAGATATAGATAACATTGTAATACCTGGATTTAATAAATGAAGAAATCCAAATAAAAAGGAAGTAACTATTACACCAATCCATACACGACTTCTAACCGAAATAACTGGAAATAGCCAACCTCTCACAACAATTTCTTCTGTTGCACCTTGTATTAAAAATGCAATTAACGAACATAAAATCCCAAGTACAACTGTAGCTGTAATTTGTTGCATTTGTAGTTGCACAACACCTGTTACAAGCAGTAATATTATGGGTATTGAAATAAATATAAATCCCGTTAATGCACCTCTCAAATATCTCCCTACAAATTGTTCCTTCCAGAAACCAATTGATGAAAATGATCTTTTTTCTACAAACCGAATCCATAGAAACACAAAAAATATAACGCCTCCAAATGTTAATACCATTTCAATATTACTATAGATAGCCTTAATAAATGACGTTTCAGCTTTCGGTAAAAACAACATAAATAACATAAATAGTTCACCAAGAGTTAAAAATACAATAGCTAATATTACAGCTAAAATCGGGTGTACTTTCTTCCGGCCTTCCTTTGCATATTCAATTATTTTGAAATGATTGTCCTCCAATGTTTTCCCTCCTAATATGATTCACTTATTATTTTAACCAACATCCATACTTTTCCACATTCAATAGTTTTTAGCCTTCCTATACACTTATAAAAATATGATTTCACAAATACATATAATTGTTCATCTAAAAATTTTTATGCATAATTTCAATTTAGGAATAATATATAAATAAAAAGGAATTATTTTGTGTCTTTTATAAAATAAAATTTTTGGTAATACTGTTTTTGAGTATAAATCACCCTATTTATCCCTTAAACCTTCCAACACTTGCTATTTCCCACCATTTGTTGTAAGATAGGAATTAAGGTCAATTTGACATTAGCATTACTTTGCATATTATCAAGTATCAATTAGGAACAATTTATACTCCTCATGGATTTTTGATAATATGTGAATTTTTATTTTCGTTCAAATAAGACGGATCATATTATAAATTATTTTTCTTATTTTTAGGAGGCACTACAATGACATTAACAGGTAAAGTTAAATGGTTTAACAGCGAAAAAGGTTTCGGTTTCATCGAAGTTGCAGACGGTAACGACGTATTCGTTCACTTCTCAGCTATCACTGGCGACGGCTTCAAATCTCTTGACGAAGGTCAAGAAGTTAGCTTCGAAGTGGAAGACGGTAACCGTGGACCTCAAGCTAAAAACGTTGTAAAGCTATAATTTAAGCAATAAAAAGGTTGTTACCAGCACGGTTAACAACCTTTTTAATATATAATTTAAAATTTTACATAAAAGGAGTGGTTACATGTATCGCAATCGAAAAAACGATGTAGCAGAAGTACCACCAGAACAAACCCCTGTTTGGGAATGTGAATCAGAGGATTGTTTAGGTTGGATGAGAAAGAACTTTTCATTTGAAGAAGAGCCTAAATGTCCTTTATGTAAAAGTAGCATGAAAAGCGGAGAACGTTTATTACCTAAATTAGGTTAACATTTACATTATCCCTCTTATCTTTTGATAAGAGGGGTTCTTTATTTTTACTATCATAGTGTAATTTACAATAGTAAAAGCACGCGTCAATTTACATGATTCATGTAAATTCCGCGTGCTTTTATAATATCTTTTAATTCTTTTTACAATCCTCTATCCAATCTGTTTGTAAGATAGAATATATATACGCATCATGGTTTTTTTCGCCTTGTTGAATATACCCACGTAGTAGTCCTTCTTTTTGAAACCCTATTTTAGATAACATTTTACAAGAAGTTATGTTCTCAGGATATGTAATTGCTCCAATTCTAAATAAACCTAACTCTTGAAAGCTATAAGTAATAATTTCTCGAGCTGCTTCTGAGGCATAACCCTTTCCCCAATAGGAAGGATGTAAATCATATCCAATCTCAGATCGTTTACTCCATAGTTGTAAATTGTTTAATCCAATTGTTCCTATTAAAGTATTTGTTTCTTTCAAAACAATTCCCCAACGTATTGCACGTTTCTCAAAATAATTTTTTGAAAAAGATTCGATCATTCGTGAAGCTTGACCAAACTCCGTAAAAGATTTCATACCATAAAAACGTGTTACTTCATCAAGCGAAAAGATTTCATATATTTTTTGACAATAAGATTGCTCCAATTCAACTAAACGTAAACGCTCTGTTTCGAAAACTGGAAATTCCATCGAATCCCTCCTTTCTCTCTATTGATTTATTATATCAGAAAATCTACCTTTATCTAGAAAGCTCCTTAAAATTCAACTAGTCAGGCATTTATGAACTCCATCTCTTTATCATCTTCGTTTCCTTTATCTATTCCATACTTGTAGCTTTCTTACCTCCCTTCTTTTTGATTACATCTTATATTACAAAATTTAAATTTCATTTTGAATTACCGAAGTTCATTTATTACTTCGAATTCACACAAGGTATGATCGTTACCTTTTACTTACTGTACGGAATCTTTTTTGCATTATCACAAAAAAATAACACTTTCATGATCTATGGTGTTTATTTACCATACGGAATAGATATTATCTTATCCTTATTGTTAGGGAATAAAATAATCAATCTCTTCAGCCATTAATCCGCTTTGACTTCTTCACAACAAAAAAAGTTAGACAAGAAAACTTAGATCCATTTTTACTATTAGAAACGGTGATACCTTGGGATACATTTGTAGCCTCTGTAGAGGAAGCAAAAAAGTTATCTCGTCCTATGAATTATGATTATCTTGATTTATTAGAAAGTCGTTATAATTATTTACGTAAGAATTGGGGTATCTTCTCTCAGCGCTAGCTTCAATCCACACTATGGAACAGGAAAAGGAGCGACCATTTATCGATTCGTAAGCGATCAATTTTCTTCTTTTTACACAAAGGTAATTAATACAAATGCTAGAGATGCTGTACATGTTATCGATGAATTATTACATCATGAATCTGATTTGGTTATTGAAGAGCATTACACAGATACAGCGGGCTATACAGATCAAGCCTTTGGATTGGCTCATTTTTTAGGTTTTCGCTTTGCGCCTCGGTTACGCGATTTAGCCACTTCTAAATTATATACGATTGGATTACCTAAAGAATTCTCAAATATAGAATCCTTATACGGGGTACGGGGACAAATTAACATGAAGTTAATTTGCGATAATTATGATGATGTTTTACGGCTAGCTCATTCTATCCGAGAAGGTAAAGTATCAGGTGCATTGATTATGGGGAAATTAGGGTCTTATACCCGTCAAAATAAAGTAGCCAAGGTACTAAGAGAAATAGGAAAAATTGAGAAATCAATTTTCATTTTAGGGAGGATTTTGTTTTATTAGCTTAATAACATTGGGTTACCACAAAAATCCCAAAAACCCCCAAATTTATTTTTTAGAGTAAGTTGGGGGTTTTTGAACCAGAAAGGTATATTTTCAACTATAAAAACTATGACAAAATTTATCCAGTTTTCCTTTTTGCCTACTTGCTAAATTCAGCAAGTAAAATATTTTTAAAAGGGTCCGGACTGTTAGCTTTACCCATGCTGTTCAAATTGACGGCCAACGTATGCTTGCCTCCAAGTGTACCTCCAGCAAAAGTAAGAAACCCTGGAATGCTACCTCCGTGTCCCCATATCGAGACACCGTTTGGAAGCTTAGTTTCAAAGATTCCAAGACCATATTCTCCTAATTCAGCTATTTCTGTAGGAACTGTAGTAAGCATTTGTTTTAGTTGCTGTTCCTTCAGTAATTTGCCACTGAGTAAGTAAGAGAAGAATTTGTTTAAATCGTCAGCAGTAGAAATCATCTCTCCAGCCGATCTACCCATACTTGGGTTATAATAAGTAACGTCTTTTAGCTCACTTGCTCCGTCTGGTTGGAAATATCCACGGGCATGCTGGGTGCCTGGAATAACGCTTGAATTGCCAGGTAGGAATGTATTCGACAATTCAAGTGGTTCAACAATCCTATTTTCAATCTCTTCCGCATAGCTGTTTCCGGTTACTTTTTCAATAAGGATACCCAGTAATACGTATCCTGTATTTGAATAAGACCAGCCCTTTCCTGGGGCAAAGTCTGGGGGCAGAGAAATCCCCATCTTTACTAATTCTTCAGCCGTATACGATTTTTTTGTATCCATAAGATCAAAGTCTTTTGACCTTGAGTATTCAGCGATACCACTTGTATGGTTCAATATCTGCCGGATAGTAATCTGGTTATCATCATATCCGTTTCCTTGAATGACACCAGGCAACCATTTTTCGATGGAGTCGTCTAGATTCAAGCGGTTCTCTCCAGCTAATTGAAGTACAACCGTTGCGGTGAATGTCTTCGTCACGCTGCCAATGCGAAAGCGAAAATCTGTTTTCATTGGTTGCTTGGTTCTCAGATCCGCTATCCCAGCGGCATAACCCCACGTTTTTCTATCTTTAGAAATTTTAGCAAGTATCCCCAGGAATCCAAGATGCAATGTATCCCGCATTGCTTGCTTGACGGAATTACGATCTCGTTGAGTGCTTGTGTGTGACGAACTAGATACATTTTGAGTGGGCTCTGCTGTTACAATTGAGGTTGGTGTTGTGTATAACAGGGAACTTCCAGCTATTAAAAGGGCCAGACTTGCAAATGTAATTTGACTACGTGTTTTCATAAGGCATTCCTCTCCTCTATTCATATTGTATAGGTGGTTGCTTGCTGTTTCATACTAACCACACAGCTATCATCTCCACCAATGACAAAAGGTCAACATTGAATTCGTAATCATCTGCATAATTATTATTTTTACAAACGTCATTCTGTCCTAACAAACGGTAAATCCCTCTTTTTCCACATGTATGTTAACCCCAGAAATTACTTCTTTTTCTTGAAACACTCTTGTTACTGGTTTGTTTTTCATATATAAGTCATATCTGTTCCACCCCTCACGCCTCTTTATATTTTTATCATACACAATGAAAATCTCTTTTCCCTTGCCTATTCCTTACAAATTCCTTACGTTCAAAATAGCTTCTATAATAGGGTAGAAGGAGCATCTGTGCCCGAAAGTTCAAAGTATTTTCCAATAAATATATGAATCAAAAAGAAACACAGAGGTTTTTCACTTCTATGTTTCTTTTTTTCGTCCTTTAAATATTAAAGATTCGGTTTACTCTTAACAGGGTGAATTCCTGCTCTTTTCTTTCTTCTTACGATACAACACAAATGACATTGTGCTGCATGAAACACTCCTAACGTTGTTAAAATCACTTGTTTCTAAGTCGAAATGTATTTAATAACCTAGGGGGTACTCCCTATCCATCAGCTTAAGAAAAATAAACGCCCTCAAAATGAAAAAATAAACTGGTATGCCCCAAAAGTTTCTTTTTCAGAGGGGCTTTTCCAGCCTTAAAGATACATTGATTTGAAAGTTTGTAATGAATACTGTATCTCTTTCTTAACAAGATTCAAATTTGGTATTTATCAAATTCTTCAATATATTAATATTACGTAAATATGACAAGAGAGCCGATTGTGGTATTATCCCCTTTAGGTAGACAGGAAACAAAGAGTCCATCTGTGGTATGATGGACTCTTTACTGTTTTATCTGGAGGGGATTTTTTATGGCCCAAAAAAGGATAATCCTTTCAAACATATACAGAAGAATTAAAACAAGAAGCCGTTCGTCTTCGATTAGAAGAAGGAAAGTCGTTACAAGAAATTCGTGAATTACTTGGTATAAAGAGTGATACCTAAATTATAAATTGGGTAAAACGAACGCAAAAAGGACAATCCTTCGATGATCAACGTAGTGTATGGAATCGAAAGCATTTTAATAGTCTAGAAGAAGAGAACGCTTATTTGAAGGCACAGGTAGAATACTTAAAAAAGCGCAATCCAAATCTACACGGGAAGGAATCGTAATGAATCATAAGCGTGTTCGCCGTCTTATGTGGGAACTTGGCATCCAATCATTTACATATTCGTTCCATCTTCAATATCACTCTCAAAAAACAACTCTAATTCATACATTTATGTTAAAATACAACAAAATAATTTATTATTCACAGCCTATACTTATATACATTAAGCGGAGGTGTATAAAGATCATGTATATTTTCATTGGTTCTTCTCTCTTACTCATTTTGCTTATCTTTTTATTCGCAAAGAAGTTTGCACCGAACTCATTCATGATGACTAGCTTTAAAGGAAATGGTTTTAAAAAGTTTGTAATTGGAATATTAATTGCTTCTGCATTCTCTCTCTCCTACGGTATTTACCATGCAACAACTTACCAACCTAGTTTTTTAGATATTACACTACAAAATAAACAATATACTATTTTCGGTAATATCGGTAAATACGGGTATTTCTCAGAAGAGTTAATAAAGAAAAATAAAAAAACTGAACTATATGTTGTTTCTTGGAAACAACTAAATTTGAAAGAACCCCAGATTCTCATAGATTATCCTTCTGGAGAACAAGACACATGGAAACCTAATATTTCTTTACTCTCTACAAATAAATTAAAGAAAAAACAAAATATAAAAGAAATTTATCGATTCTCACCCTTTGAATTTAAAGAAACCGGAAAAGTAACATTAACAATTAAAGAAAATGATTCCGAACGCGGAAAAGTTTCTATTGAGGTTAAGTAATTATAAAAAATCCCCTTCCTTTATATTGGAAGAGGATTTTCTTTACATATGCATTTCAGCTTATTATTTATTTTGATTATTTAATGTAGAGATTATCTCATTTGCTGTATGTTTTCCGTTCCCTATACAAGCACCAATTCCTACACCATAATAGGACGCACCAGCTACATATACATTTGGGTACATAACTGATAATTGATTTTGTAATGATTGAACAGCTTTATTATGTTCTAAATGATAATTTGGCATTAAATCATTCCAGTTTGTCACTTCGATCACTTCAGGATCACCTTTAATTCCAAGGCTCTTCTCAATATCATATAATGCAACGCGAACTAATTCTCCTTCACTATAATGTTTAATTGTTTCATAAACTGGATTTGAACTTTTATAAAACATTCTCACCAATAAATTCCGTTTACTTGATGTATGCTTCCACTTCCTGCTCGTCCATGTACAAGCATCACAATGCAGATCACTATTTTCCGAAACGATAAATCCTGTACCATCTGTTGGTAGTTGCTGATCAGAAATTTCAAATCCTAAGTAAACACTAATAAGTGAAGAGTTTTTAAACTTGTTAAAATCATTATTTAACTCATTCGAATGTAATAACGTTTGTGCAATATCATGTGGAGCAGCTAAAATAACGTAATCAGCTTTTATCGTCTTATGATTCGCAAAAGAAATTTCATATTTATCATTCTCTTTGCTTATCCCCGTCGTTATAACTCCTTTTTTAATTACCGTATCAGTCAATAGCTCTTCTATGCGATCAATAATTGTAGAGAGACCACTTTTAAATGATAAAAACTTTTTATTTCCAGCTACTTGAAATTGTTTTTTATTCACTTCAAATCCTTTAATAATACTGCCATACTTATTTTTGTATTCGAGTAAATATGGTAATGTTGATGCCATTGTAAGTTCATTTAACTTACCAGAATATACACCTGAAAGAACTGGAGAAATTTGCTTTTCAACTAACTCTTTCCCTAAAAAGCTTTCTAAAAATACAGCAAGTGATGTATCTTTCGTAAACTCTTTGTTTTTTGTTATAAAATCTTTTAATGCAATAATTTTCCCTTTCGTTGAAACTAACGTACTGTTAAACAACGACTCTACACTTGTAGGTATTCCAAATACAGTATCAGTAGGAATTGGATGTAGCGTATTATTTGAGTAAATATAAGAAATACCCGTTTCGTTATACACTATTTCCTCTTCTAAATTTAATTCTTTTATAAACGGCATAACATGTTCATTTCGAGCAACGATTGAATCTGCGCCTGATTCCATAATAAAATCATTTTCTTTCACACTGTGAATTTTCCCGCCTAAATACTCCTTTTTTTCGACAAGGATTAAATTTAAATCCATGTTATAATCCTTCTTTAATTTTTCTAAATAATACATAGTAGAAAGTCCTGTAATACCTCCACCTACGACAACAACTGTTTTCATATATACTGCGCTCCTAACCGATACGTTCAATTAATAAGTCCTTTATCATTATACCCAATAATTAGCTTTCTCGACTAGTTGCTTGCACATTCTGTAAGAAATTAGACAATATATGCGAATACATTTCCGGTTGATCGTTATGTACTAAATGATGTGCAAAAGGAATAACCGCTATATGTATGTCAGCGTTCAATTGTTTGAAGGATATAGCGGCCGAAACCTCATCCTCTGAACCTCCTCCAACAATACATAGCGTAGGTACCTGCAGATTCGAAACATTACTCGTTTCATAAAATGGGTACCAATCCTTCACCTGCCACGATTCAAGTAATCCTTTCCAATCACTATTCACATAGATTTGGTTCATATAAGTTACAAATTCTTCGTTTTTAAACAATTGTTTATGCTGCTTAGCTTCTTCCTCTTGAGATTCCTCCCAATTTTCTCGTTTAATCGGAAAAATACCTGAAAAAGTTAATGTTCTCACTTTATCTGGATATTTTTTTGCAAACAATAAAGCAGCTATCCCCCCTAATGAAACACCCGCTATATGACATCTATTAATTTGCAAGTGTTCTAGCGTCTCTTTTATATCATCTGCACAATGAAGAAAATAATGATCCACTGCACCTCCTGATTCCCCATGCCCTCTCAAGTCAGGTCGAACTATTTTATAATTTTTTCCTTGCAAAAATTTTACCTGTTCTTCGAATTCTACTAAGCCTGTCATTCCGACTGAGTGTATAAGTACAATCGGCTCCCCATCACCTGAAATATGTGTATGTAATATCATCCTTTCTTCTCCTGAATGTATGTGTAATAGAATTTTCAATCTATTAATCTCAAAACTTATATAATAAAGGACTTATAAATATATATTCAAATGAAATTATTACTGTACAATCTCCACTTACATATGAGAAAAGAGAACAATCATATTTTATACAATATGAAAGCTCTCTATTTAGAAAACATAAACCAATTAATTAATTTGTCAATTTCTCGGCTTAATTCAAGGACTTTTTCATGTTGAAATCCATAATTTAAGACTAACTGTAATAGTTCTTCTTTTTTCGCTTCAATGACTTCTTCTAAATTTCTCAGCTCCATGTCGTATGTATTCGCTCCAATTTTAAAAGGTATGTACCTTAGTATATCCCACTTACATAATAAGTAAAAGTGTCATGTTTATGTAAATCTTACATATTCAAGAACATTCATATATATTAATTCTTAATTTAATCCCAAAAAAGACTTATAATAATAATTTCTAAGCCTCTTTTCGAAAAGGTAACGTATGCATCTTTTACATACAAGTAATAATTCAATTTATATTTCTACCATATTTTTCATGTAAAATTGTTTTACATTCATTCCATTTAGGAACTTCATTGTTCTCCCAATTTGTAAACTCTAATTCACTTGCTATTTTTCTTGCTATTTTCATTGCTTTTAAGTGATTCCCATTATTGCGATACTCCTTCATACAATCTTTATCATCCCAAACTGTTAATGTCCAAAATGTATGCCAACCTTCTTTTTCAAACGAAGAATGTATGAGTCCTTTCGCTTTATTTGATTGCAAAGTCGCTCTCGTTGTATACAAAAAGAAAATTGGTAACATTCGATATCCTTTTAAACGCATTCTAGTAACAGAAATGAACATATACTGCACCCTCTCACATAAAATGTATTAACATTCTACAAAGGCTTATATCTTTTATAAATATGCTACATTTACTTTTTATTTACAATTGAATTCGCTTAATAATTAATAATATCCCGAAACTTTTCGAGTGTTTCATCTTTATATTCAGGAGCTCTCTTTACATGATCGAAATAACTATATGAAAATTTAAACTGATGGCCAAAATCCCAATTCAACTCACTATGATTTTTCAACCAAAATGCATTTTCTATAGGAAGAACCTTAGCTCTTTGTGCTTTTATTAATGGTAACCGATCCACAGGTGAACTTAATTTAAGCGTATCACATATTATAAAATTTTGACTGTCTTTTAGAACATGAACTAATTTTAATAGAGGTGTTAAACTGCGCTTAAATAAATTAACATGCCCTAAATCATATAAAATATTTACTGCATGAGAAAACGTAAGCATATGACCGATTAAATCATGATGTGCTTCTGCCCTATAAATAACATGAAATCGTGATAACTCTTCTAAAATAAATTTAGATAATTGTTCTGGAGTTTTAATAAAAGTCACCATTTCATTATCACTCATATCGAGCTGCTTGACTTCTCTAGTTGAAAAGCCGATCCATGATCTTCCTGGAATTGCTTTTTCAAAGGATAAAATTAAATCCGCTATATCTTCAATATCCTGTTTTGTGCCCCAATTACGAAGCTCATAAATTGCTAGCAAACTTAAAGAAGCGTAAATGACATTATGTCCAACCCAATGAAGTTCATCAATTGTTTTTTCTAAAGAAGTAATTATAATTTCTTCAGCCTTCTGAAAATCAATTCCGTGTATAATATCTTTTGTTTCACCTAACATGTGCTTATTCAGCATCATCTTCGTTTGGGAATGAATACTAAGAACCGTATTTTCATCTAGATTATTGCCTTTCGTAAAAAAATAACTCGCTATTGCAGCCGCTCCGAAGTGGGCATGCCAAATATCTTCCGTTTCTTTTTTACATTGAGAAATAATGGAAAGTCCACCTTTTAAAATATTTATATGTTGCATCTATCTATAGCCCTCTTTTAAATAATTTTTATTCATCTTAACACGAAGAACATTCCTTCATCTTCATTTTCCAATTTAAAAATGTATATGGCAACTATGTATTTTTAAATGCAGGAGCTTGGCAAAACAACATTTCTACAAATAAAAAAGACTTCTCGACATCTTACAAAGTTGCCAAAAAGCCAGGTAAAAACTCTTGAAACGTATCCTCCTTTAACGCAATAAATTTAAATCATCCATGTATTAAATCAGCTTCCACTAATATTTTCAAGTGATAAGACCAATTGGATTTATTCATTCCTAATGAATCTAAAAATTATGCCGTTATACCTTTCATCACTGTACAGATTGTTCCATCTGTTTCTGCTTTAACCTTTGCTCCAATACATGAATCATAAAGAGGAAATGTTCCGCTTCTCTTGTAACATGATCTGCTAGTAATGGATTAATTACATTTCGAATTTGACACGTTTGAATAAGTTCTAATCCTGCTTTTTTGAAATTTCTTAACTCCACAGTAGCATTTTCACTATCCTTATTCATTTTCCCAATGATTGGATATGTCGGTTCCTTCTTATATAACATCGATTCAACATCCCTTGCTTGATTGAGAAGAACCTCAAAATCATCACCGAATTTTAAAGCTGTATGAACTAAGTTCCTTTCTGATTGATCAAGTAAAGAAGCAATAAAACGAGAATGTTCCATCATGATTCGTAACCAAAATACATTCTCACTAATGATTGCATCTTGAATCGGATCCATTTTCCCCTCATTAAATTTTTGAAGGGTCCTCATAAAATATTCAGCTTCTCGTGCAACATGATCTACTAATAACGGAAAATTAAATCCTTTTACCTTACAATTAATAATTAAAATTAATAGATTTCTTTTGTAATTACGGAAAGCATAGACTAGCTGAATACTCTCCTCATTTAATTTCCTAACCGCTTGAACAGTTTGCGGAATAGAAAATGCTTTTTGTAAATGCTGATCAAACAGATTAAAAAACTGTTCTACTTGTTGAATTAAATTTTTATCATTTCGATTAAACCCTTCGCTTAGAAACAATGCGTGTTCCTTCATAATTCTTAACCAAAATTTATTTTCAGTTAAAGATCTTTCAATAAATAGTTGTTCTGTTAATGATTCAGGAGGAGCTGCTTTCAACTCTGGAGGTAGAAGCATCGCTCGTTGTGGATCCATAGTAAAATGACCAGGAATAGGTTGTTCTGTGGACATTAAAATCACTCCTTATTCCTTGAATGTACTACTACACTACGTATATAGAAATCGGTCAAGTATTAAAAAACTATACTCATTTTCTCAAGGTTTTTTAGGTATACAGCAAAAAAACAACTATAGAATAGAAAGTTAGACTTTTTCTTAACAACACACGATTTGTTTGTACATTAAGCCTATTCGTTACCAAGCGCAAGGTGATTTGGTACAAAACCAGAAAGAAAATCACCTTTTCCTATCCTATTCATTCTGTCCATTCCCCTTAGACATAAAAATAAATTCTATAAACTAATATGCTTTCAATATCAAGAAGATGCCTAACGTTATTTATCCATCCTAACCTAAAATATTACATGTAATTTTCATGCTAAAATAAGATTACATGTATTCCATCCTTCTATAACACATATTCTATTTAAACTAACGACGGAGTTAACACAAATAAAATATGATTCGTTTCATCACTTTTGTTCAAAAAGCGATGTTTCACATTCGGTGGAATACGTACAACATCTCCTTCCTCTAAGAAATACTCTTTCCCTTCTAATTCAACATATGTTTGTCCTTTCATGACAACAGCAATCTCTTCTTTATCTTCGCGAGAATAGTGACTTTCTGTCGTATTTGCATGTCCATTTAAATCCATCATTAACAATTCGATACGAGCTTTCATAAAATCTGGAGTTAATACGTCATAAACGATATGATCGTTATTTTCACGATACACTTTCTTACGATCTTTTTTTCTAGAAATGAGCGCATCTGTATCAATATCGTTAATAAAAAGTGTAAATAACGGTACATTTAATGCTTTCGCAATTAATTCCAATACATTCAAAGAAGGATTCGCATGCCCTCTTTCAATTTGACTAATAAGTGAAGTACTAATTCCTGCATAATCAGCAAACTCACGAATTGTCATATTATTTTTCTTACGGTAACTTAATACAGTTTGACCCAGCCGATAATGAATCATAGTAAAAACTTCCTTTCATCCATCATAATGTATGTTTTATCCCTTTTGTGCTGACATACGAAACATAAGCAATTAATCCTTCCTTATCTCATCCAAGGCTTATATACTTACCTTTGTACATTATATTATATATGGTTCATTATTATAAACAATCTATCGGAGGGACAAACTTTGAAATCACCTATTCTTTCATATTTCATCTTATTTTTCGGTGTATTCGCCTTATCAACTTCAGCAATCTTTGTAAAATTAGCGGATACCCCTGCGACAATCACCGCATTTTACCGACTATTTTTTGCAACGATAATGCTTTTACCATTTCTAATATTCAATAAGAATAATCGAAACGAATTACACTCACTAGCAAAAAAACAATGGGGATTCGGACTATTATCCGGACTTTTTCTAGCAACACATTATGTACTATGGTTTGAATCATTACAATATACTTCTGTAGCAAGTTCTACAGTTATCGTTACATTGCAACCTTTATTTTCAATGATTGGTGGCTATTTTTTATTTAAAGAAAGGTTTACTAAAGGAGCAATTATAGGTTGCCTCATTGCAATTTCGGGAAGTATCGTTATTGGATGGCAAGATTTCCAAATTAGTGGCGAAGCTTTATTTGGGGATATTTTAGCTTTTATTGCAGCCGGAGTCATTACAGCTTATTTTTTCATTAGTCAACACATTCGCAAAGATTTATCTCTTATACCATATTCGGTAATTAGTTATGGCAGTAGTTCGTTCGTTCTCGGTATATTTGCTTACACTCAGCAGTCATCTTTCTTCAGTTACTCTGTACAAACATGGTGGTCCTTTATCGGTTTAGCATTCATTGCAACAATTTTAGGACAAACAATTTTCAATTGGTTATTAAAATGGATGAGTACTACAGTTATTTCAATGAGTATATTAGGAGAAACGATTGGAACATGTGTATTAGCGTATTTCATTTTGAATGAAACGATTTCCTTACAACAAGGAGCAGGAATTTTACTTATTTTTATTGGCTTAACCTTATTCTTATTACAACCAAAGCTACCGAGTCGTAATCAATAATGTCTACAATCATAAAAAGCATGACATAAGTTCGTCATGCTTTTTTCATACTAAAATTGAAACTTCTATTGATTATGTAAGATCA
This sequence comes from Bacillus clarus, assembly GCF_000746925.1. Classification (GTDB taxonomy): domain Bacteria; phylum Bacillota; class Bacilli; order Bacillales; family Bacillaceae_G; genus Bacillus_A; species Bacillus_A clarus. The sequence goes on along the minus strand of NZ_JMQC01000008.1, from coordinate 4,613,509 downwards.
AACCATTTGGTCTAAAACGACTCATCATGATTTCATTAATAAACTTCCCATGAGTCTTCAAATTCCCTATCTTTACGCCCTCTTCTACAAATCCTAACTTTTCATATAATGCTTTCGCTCCAGGATTTGTTTCTAGTACACCAAGTTCTACTCGCTCTAGCATTAACCAATTATCAGCAAGATCAAGCATTTTTGTAAGTAATGCTTTTCCAATTCCTTTATTATGATATTCGCTATCTACTCCAATGAATAAATCTCCCGAGTGAGATCTACGTCCTGGACTTTGACTTAAACCGACAAATCCAACAACTTCCCCATCATTTTCTGCAACAAATTCAAATTGATTCGGCGCTAAATTTCGAATTCTATTCTCCATCGCATCCACACGCATACTCGGTAAGAAAACCATATATGGTAAAACTTCATCTTGTGTACATATACGATGAATAGCTCTAGCATCTTTAATTTCTACTGCTCTCACTTTCATTTCCATCCCTATTCCTCCTTTCTACTTATAAAGATTCCAATGTTGTATGTAAAAATCCTTCTTACACTTATTTTCCTGTGTTATTTCTACATAATTAATTTCTTATAACAACATTTTCAGCAACTCTTGCTCATTATTTTAAAAAGGTAAAATCGTTACTGTTCCTTTTGTTGTCACTGTTCCCTCCCCCCCAATAAACATACAATACAAAAACGCTTAGATTACTCCAAGCGTTTTTATATTAACTTTTCACATTATTATTTACCCGATCATACAACTCCAGAAGTTCTGCTACTGGGATATTATTTATTTTCATACCAGTTATATCACTATTTTGTATTTCGACATTTTTAAGATTACTATTATTTATTTTACTCCCTTCAAGATCGCACCTTTCAAAAGAAATAGGCTCCTTTTCCTCTCCAAGGTTTATATCTGTGAAATGAACTCCACCAAATGTCACTAATTTAAACTTACTGTTAGATAAATTCAAATCTGCATATAGAGAGTTCTTTAAATTTATATTCCGAAACTTTGAATGACTAAAATTACAATTACTAATATGACTATCCATCAAATTACTATTACTAAATGAACCCCCTTTTAAATTCACTTGATAGTACTCTGTATTTTCCATATTACAACTTTCATATTGTCCACTGTTCATATCTTTATTTTCAACTAAGTTGTCTTTGTTTGAAGTCGTCACTATTCGTTTGACATAACAATATTCCTCTTCCGTTTCAAAGATTGTTTCATAGCCCATTTTTTTATAAAAATAATGATTGTTAATTTGTCTACTAGATGTCTCAAGATCCCAAGTCCTTACGTTTTGGAATTCCCCTTCTATTAAGCTTATAACTTGTGAACCAATTCCTTTTCCTTGGTATGCAGGATCTACAAAAATACGATCTATTCTACCGTACGACGTACCAGAAATTGTTACTATAATGCCACCAACAGTTTCTTCACCCATTACAACTTTAAAATACTCTAGTTCTTCAATCATATATGCAGTCATTTCAATCGAAGAATATCCTGGTGGTTGAATATTATAGTCAATTATATTCTCTTGATCCGATAGCCAGCGTTTTGTTTCTTCATCGAATGTCCTTCTCATTATTTCTGTTAGTTTTTCAGCATCTAAAATTGTAGCTTTTTCAATCGTTATCGTTGACATTCCGTTTTCCCCTTTATTTTTATAACCTTATCATCATATGAACGAAATATTTATTCGTGTATTCTAGCCTTTAAAGCTTTTCCCATTATGACATAAGGCACATCATCTTTACTCGGATGAAACGGTTCCATTACATTCATCCATTCTAGATTTCCATATAACGAGCGGGCTTTTCCATTGTTTATTTGTGTCGTTAATACACTCGTCTTATTTCGAATTCCCTCTAATAAATGATTATGTAATGTAGTACCAAGCCCCTTATTTCGATGTTCAGGATGGACTGCTAACTCTACAAATTCAAAACAATCTTGTAACCACTGATTTACTTGCTCTAAGTTCAGTGCTTCACTCATTAATTGATTGTAGTACTGCCCTTTTACAGAACGATACCCATATGCAAAACCAATAACTTCATTACCATCATTTATTGCTACTACTCCTTTAAAATCCGTATATCCCATATGTCTTTTTATTCGCTCTAGCATTTCATCAAAATTTGTTTTTTCAAATACGATACAATATAGCTTTACTATATTTTCAATTAGAACTTCATCTTTTTGTATAGGTACTATTTTCATTGTGCCCCTCCTACTACTACCGATTATATTTACCCTCCCCTATGAATAATTATAAAATAAAAAATATTAAAACGAAACATCTATCTTTTTGTTAATTTATTTAATACAATACTGAAACCTACACAACATAAAAGCTCCAAATCGTGAACATTAAGAAAAGTCCATGCTTCAGAGCTTTTGTGTATTGTATGTTATTTATTCATTAAGCTCCTTCCGTACCATAATCTTCAATGGTTAGCTTTACATTATATTTGATTGATGTCTTACTAAACACTTTATCCCAATCCTTTTCAACTTTCTTCCATACTTTTGGATACTTGATTTTCAAACTAGTATTAAAGCCAGCAACATCAGTTTTATATTCCTTTTGAATTTTTTGTAATGTATGCTTCACTAACTGCTTCACTTCTTGTTGGGCAGCTTGCTCCACCCTTTTGAGAAATGTATTTTTAAAAGTTTCCTCTGACTCAGCCCAGTTTTCGGATAACCGCCCCACAGACTGAATATTTATATCAAAAGAGATTTTATCCCCTTTAACATAGGGCCTAATTTTACTTTTCATAGATTTCACTTCATACATAATAAGTTTTTTCGTCTTTTTATCAAAACTTTTTACCAAGCCACTTTTTCCTTTTCCAGTTATCCACATTAAACCTTCCAATTCATTCTCATTCAAAAAACCACGGAGTTTTTTTGTACTTCCCTTAATCACAGCAGCACCTATATATTTTACTTCTCCATTTATGGAAATTACATTCGGTAAAAGAAAACTCGCCCCAGATTTCACCTTTCCTGGTAGTTTAGCAAGCGGCATAGGTGGTAAAATTCGCGAGGATCTATATTGATTATCCTCAATCTCAATCAAGCGAAATGCTGGAATTTCCCCTGATTCTTTTGATTTTAACGCATCACTAGCTAGCCCTCTACTAACCATAACAAAGCAACTAGGTCTCATCTCATTATCACGAATATAAATATCCAATAACTGTGTTAAATTATATGTTCGGGCAATACTTTCGCTTACCACTATCACTTTCGTATGATGAAAAATGATAGGCCTTTGCCTTCTTAACGCGACTTCACGAATTGATTGATGAAGTGAATCTCCTGTTTCTGCAACATTCATATAAGCTTTTTGTTGTGATACTCCACCTTTTCCTCCATCTGATGATGATTGTGCTTTAACGAATTGATAGGTGGTTGTTATCAAATTCTTCTTCTTATATCCTCCGCCCTTTTCTTCGATTTCTTTCTCAATTTTTATTTCTTTTTCTTTATCTATTGCTAAACCTACGGCGAAACCTAGTTCCTCAATTTCATGACTACTCCAGCATCCTGTAAGTAATAAGAGAAAAACAATTGACGTTAATCTTATGAAAATTTTTCTATTTTTAATACTCTGGTTCATGCCTGTTTTTCCTTCCCTTCGAAATCATAAGGAGAAGAAATGGAAGAATACCAAATAAAATTATCGCTGCGTTACTAATCATATTGCCAAATTCAAATAACTCATTGATATTTTTCGGAATTTCAGCAACGATATATATTACTGGAAGTAATCCATATAAAAAGGAATGAATATTTTTATTAAAGAGCTGGGCTAATCCTAAAGCAGCTGCATAATAACAGATTGTATACGTTGCAAAGATTTGCATAATCCATATCACTAGTAACAAAGATTCAAACCGTTCAAAAATTAAGCCTTGGATTTCAAAACTTCTCATAAGGTCAATTGTAGGCCATGTTCTCACCAATACACCATCGATAGAAAACGCTCCTATAACCATTACAACTGTAATAACATAAAAAAGTAACGGAATCGTAGTGGCAATTATAACAACTTTTACAGCTTGAGATGGCTTCTTCATAAAGGCTAAAAGTAACAACATAATTTCTGCACCCGAATATGCCATAGTTGTTGTTTTTAGGCCTTTTAATACCGGAACAATCCCTAATCCTACTACAGGACGAAGATTATCGAGTTCAAATATTCCAATGCTCATAAAAGATGTCACTAAAAAAATAAAAACTGTAATCGGAAAAATAATTTCAAATAAACGTGCTATCGCATTTATTCCGCCTAAATTTAAATAAAGACTTATCCACATAAATGGCATAAGAATAGCCCAGTCAGGCGTACCTTCTAGTAGAAAGAAACTTGTTATACCTTCCAACGTTCTAAGTTCAAATGAAGAAAGTGTAAAAAAGTAACTGATAATCAATAAACTAAGTAATACCCCAAACCATTTCCCTACAATTTCTTGACTATACTGATAAAATGTTTTTTCAGGAAATTGTTGACTTAACTTCACGATAATTACACCCGTAACCATCGCAATTAATCCACCTAAAATAACAGTTATCCAAACATCAGGTGTATTCACTTTCTCAGCCGCGGTTCTAGGCAAGGTGAGAATTCCTATAGCAAGTATATAATTGATAAGAATAACAATTGCTTGTGAAGTGGGAATCTTGTCCTTTGAGTTCGTAATCATTCCTCTTCACTTCCTTTCCGTACAGAGTCTTTTAAATTCAACATTTTCGGACGCCGCTTCATCATCTGAATTGGCATACGAACCATAAAATCCTTCCAATCACTAAATTGATATAAGACAGCCGGGCTAGCATAAGGTACACCAAAACTTTTAAGCCTTGCAATATGACTGCATATAAAGAGGAAAAACAGAATAACTCCATATAATCCAAATATTGCGGCGGAAAACATAGCTACAAAGCGAAGAATACGTAATGGAATTGCTGTACTATAATGCGAAAGTGCAAAAGAAGAAATAGCTGTGGCCGCCACAACAATTACCATGATTGGACTCACAATTCCAGCTGATACAGCAGCTTGCCCAATGATTAACCCTCCTACAATTCCCATCGCTGAACCAATCGGCTTAGGTAGTCGTAACCCTGCTTCTCGTAAAATTTCGATAGCAATTTCCATAAATAGCCCCTCTATAATTGCAGGAAACGGGACACCTTCTCGACCTCCTATAATTGAAATCGCTAACTTAGTTGGAATCAATCCAGGATGAAATGAAATAAATGAAATATACAGAGCGGGAGCAAAAAGAGAAATAATAGCTGTTCCAAAGCGTAATAAACGAATTAACGTACCTGGTATCCAGCGCTCATAATAATCTTCGGGTGATTGCATCATCATACTAAATGTAACCGGAACAATTAATGCAAAAGGTGTTCCATCCAATAAAATTGCAACCCTTCCTTCCATTAGTGCAGCGATAACTTTATCAGGACGTTCCGTACTCTGTACTTGCGGAAAAGGACTAAGATAATTATCTTCAATAAGTTGTTCTACATAACCTGAATCTGGCACATTATCAATATTAATTTTCTGAATTCTCTTCTTAACTTCTTCTACTAATTCTGGATCAGCAATCTCTTTCATAAAGGCAACAACCAACTCTTTCTTGGCCCGTTCTCCCACATGAAATTTCATTAAAGATAACCCTTCATTTTCACCATGTAACCGTAACAATGCAGTATTGTCCGACAAAACTTCTGTGAAACCTACCCGTGGACCTCTGACCGATCCCTCTGATACTGGCTCTTCAACATTACGTGTTTTTCCTTTTTTTGTATTAAGTATGAATACATCTGATAATCCATCAATTAATAATGCCGTTGAACCCATTAACACTTTTGACATCATTTTTTGTACAGATTGCAACTCTTCCACTCCACTAATAGGAAGAACTCGGTTTTTAATAAACTCTTTTGAAACTCTATCTTTCATGTAAGATGATTCATCTTTATACTCATCAAAAAAATTACACATCAGTGATTTCATAATGTGCATATCAATAAGATCTTTATCTGACAGCCCTTCTACAAAAACAAGAACTGCCCGGATGCTAGTCCCACCTATATTCAACTCTCGACAATAAACGTCCGAGTTGTAAAGAGCTTCTTTTTTTATAACCTCCAAATCTAAGTTAAAATCACCTGTAAAGTAGTCTTCAGAAACTTTAGTAGGCTTATTCTCATATGTATTGCCCTGTCCTTGGTTTTGATTAACCATTGAGTCCTGTGCTTTCACCTTCATCACTCTTTCTCTAAAAAGCTTCCAGTACATTAGAACGCATTAACACACTTTGCCTAGTACTACTCTTCTTTGAGTATCCATATGTTTCTTCTATTGAATCTCACATTAATCCCAAGTTAGTTCGTTGTATTATTCTTTTTCTAATGTACGAATCCAACTAAAAAACCTTGAAAGCATATATGGAATTAAAAGTACGATAAAGGCTTGTATAAAAACTTTCCACTCTGGAAAATAAAAAATAATCGTTTCCCACATTTTAATCATCCTATAACAACAAATAATATAGAAAATTCCCCACTCAATTGGAATTTCTTATAAATTATTATGTCTGATAAGAAAAATTTTAATTCACTTAAAACTTTGTCATACATTACCTCTGCTGATTTTAATGAATATTCAAAATAAAAACTGTAAATCTCCCCGCATTCTTGATCTGCTCAACAGCTAATCAAAAAGGTTGCCTGAAAATCAGTTTGACTGACTTTATCGGCAACCTTCTTTTTACAAAATATCTTCTTTCTTCCAAAAAGCCCAACACCCTAAAACAACTGTAATCGCAAGTACAAGTAACGGTCTTACAATAAATGTATCTAATAATACACCAATTGCTATCACAATACCGAATTGAATAAGAACTTGAATTGGTAATTTACCTAATACTGCAAAAGTTCCCGCTAAAATTACACCAGCCGAAGTAATAACACTACCTGTTTGTATTACCCCATTCTTTACGGATTCTACATAATTTTGCTTCTTTTTATTTTTCCAAATCTCAGAAACCATGAAAATATTATAATCTTCCTCTAAAGCAACTAAAAATACAAATGCGTATAACGGAATTACACCTTGAATAGCAGATGCTCCCATACCGAAGTGAAGTAAAATTCAACCCGCTCCTAAAGCTGAGAAAAATGATAAAACAACAGTTACAATTAAGTAAATCATCGCAACGATAGAACTTAAATAAGCAAGTAATAATAAAAGAGCAAATATAAAGAGCATGTTAATGAAAAAAGATTATTCAAAACATGCTTTTATTTAGTGTCATTAGGAAATTTATTTATAAAAAATTTTGATGATTTTCTGTTAGTATTGTTGAACAACGAAAATAATAAAATAGAGGTACCAATAAAGAACCATTACTCTTCAACCTTCACACTGTTTAATAACAACTCCTCAAAAAATGATAATCTATTATTAGCATTCTCTATAATTTTTGGATTTGCTTATTAATATTTACCTTACTTAATCCTCCGTGGTAACAAACTACGGATTCAATATCTAGGTCTAAATATTTCTTCAAAGACTGTTGGGCTTCCTTTATATCCAAAGTGGTTGGGACATGAATCCCCCCCAGTGTTCCGTTTACACTATACATTGAATCCCCAGCGATAAGCGTTTTACTTTGTTTTAAATATAAACTGATATGGCCAGGAGTATGCCCGGGAGTATGGATAATAAGAATCCCGCCACAATACGGCAGTTCTTGACCGTCAATCAAGGTGTCATTCACTTTTCCTTTCGGTGGATTCTCTACGTATCTATCTTTCAATAGAGGTAAATCGCCCTGGATATAAGGCTTATCTAGCTCATGAGCATAAACTTTAATATTACTTCCACAATTCTGTAATATTTCAGGAAGACTGCCTATATGGTCTATATCCTGATGCGTCAAAATCACAACTTTTACTTTATCAAACGACACTCCTACCTTATCCATTGCTACTTTTAAATCTTCAATTTGTCCAGGGAATCCAGTGTCTATTAAAACTGCCATTTCCTGATCCCATAAAAGGATTGGATGAATAATATTTCCATAAAATTCAAGGTGCAACATCTCTACTCCCTTAGAAATCTCCATAACTTTAGTCTCCTTTATAATTAGATTTTATTGATGTCTAAGAATAGGTTTGATTGCACAAAAAGATTGAAAAAATAAAGCTCCGTTATCGTTTGATATTTTTCGTCATTCCAACCGAAAATTCTTCAAATCCAAAAGATTCATAGTAAGGCTTCAAATCCTCAACACACATAATTTGGGGAATAACTCGACTTTGTTCACATTGTCGGATTATTCGTTTCAATATTTCTTTTCCAATGCCTTTGGACTGATATTGCGGTAATACACACAATCCGCAAATAATTCCAGTAATTACACCATCTGATATAACGCGCCCCATCCCTACTAATTGTTGTCCATCAAAAGCGTATATTGCATACCAACTTTGATAGCACATTTGTTCTAAATCGTTAACCGTTAATTTAAGTGAATTCCATCCTAAAGATTCATACAAGGTTAATAATTGTTTGAAACTTTCAGGAGGTTCATTTGTATAACATATAGTGTTTTTCATATAAGTACTCCCCGTTATCTTTCTTTTACCATTTAATTGAATTATTCTTTTATTAAAGCTGTTTTCGTAAAGAATATTGATTTTTAATATAAGTAATTGAAAATCTTCTATAATCTATTACTATCATCTTATATATGCATTAAGATAAAATTGATTATCTAATAATCAACAAATTATGCTACAATTACAAAAAAATAGGAGTCACTAAAATGAGCAAAGATAAAGAAACTCCTGAAAGAGCAAGAGCAAGAGAAAGATTAAGACAAGAAGAATTAAAAAGAAATCCAACTGGAAATATGAATGATGCATTTCATAGGGCTAGTAATGGAAAACTTGCTGATTTAGTAGGTAGTTTAGGTTGGAAAGGTACCGGCATCCTAATCCTTGTAATTTTAATAGGTTTTGTATTAGCATCCATATTCTTTAAGTAAGAAGTCTTCTTTTTAAGACCTTTTATTATGCACTTTTCAAAAATTCAACCGTTTAGTATGGTTGAATTTTTGAAACGCTAAAATAATCATTTGTTCCACTTGTTTTTCAAAGGATACATACTTGCCTATTTCAAGATACCTGAATCAATATAGATAGTTATTTGTCCACACCTTGAAATTTTCTCATCCAGATGATTGTTCCCCTTCTTAATTTGTTATTTGTATCACCATCGCAAATACATTCTTCTTATATTTTGTAATTTGAATCATAAATCAGCCACAATTTGAACCATATTATTATTGCTATAAACCATAGTTTTTTAGAGGGATTCGTATAAAATGTGCAATATAATATTCCCTAAAGTCTTTTTGATTCAATTAGTGTTATATTTAAAATTTAAAAATTATGAATATATAACATATTAAAATTCCTTTGGTAGAATTAGCAGACGCGCTCGATTCCCGTCAGGCTCATCAAAAGAAGCACTTTTTTAGTTTTTTTTGTAAATTCATAATGAATAACACTTTTCCCTTGTTCTTTAAAAATACCTTTTAACTTATATTTAATTTATATGTTTGATGTTTAGCTCTCTATTTCCTTCAATTCATTCACCTATCGTTTAATTTTCCGATGTATAAGACACACCATGCTGAATACAGTTACCAATAAGATGAATTTAATCCGTTCCATCCCTTCGACGTTGCATCCATTTTGCATCCCATCTGTTAAATAAAAAACATTAAACATACCATGGAAAATCGAAGCTGACACTACAGAACGACCATACTCTCTCGTATAAGTTAAAATTATCAAAAATACAAATAATAAAGTGGAATAACTAAATATCCCTAAAATCCATAAATCATAGTTTTTATAAAACAGTGCAATTGGTACATGCCACATGGACCAAATCGTTGCAGTAATCACTGCTGTCCACGCTAATGAATATTTTCTCCTTAAATAGTAATGAAAGTTCCCACGCCAAATGATTTCCTCTAATAGTGCAGATAAAGAACCGATTGTTAGATCAACGAGAAGTAGAAATCCTAATTCATTCCACTGCTTAAATAAGAATGTTATATTGTAAATACCAAAACCAAAATGCAAGCCAATTCCTAGAAGTAGTGGAAATACCATGAAAAAAACTACCGTTTTTAAAGTTGGACGTAAAATACCAAATGTATGAAGTATTTTTTGTTTCTTATATATTTTTTGATATAAAATAACTGTTAAAAGTGGAACAACCATCGTAAGCCCTAAAAAATTACGACTATTCTCTATCTTTAACAAGACGACATGAATAAGTAATGTAAATAAATGAACACCGTTGAATAATAAATTATTTTTTTGCTAATTTTCTCACCACCCAATTATACACCACCTGATAAACTGTCGATTTAATGCTATATCCCAAGAGAGCCGTTGTCGCTACACGACAACAGCTCTCTTATGTTATTGCTTGCGAATAGCTTCAAAAGTAACAATTTGTCTTGCATTAGATGGTGGATTCTTGTAAACATAATCAGCAGAGCATGTAATATCAGTGAAACCAATATTCTCTAAAATAAGCTTAAATTCCTCAATTCCATACCAACGCATTGCAAAACGTTGCAGTTCCGTTTGCATTAATTCTCCTTGGCGCCATTTTTCATATTTCAAATGTGATACAGTAAATTGGTTAATCCAATCAATTTCAATCGATTTTGATTCCAACATAATTCCATCTCCATTAGGTAGAGGGAAAGATGCCGTAGTAATTTCTCCCTCCTGCCAATCATGAGGTAATGAAAGGTCAACAATCAATCGTCCCCCTGGAATCAGATGTCTATAAAAACATTTTAACGCATTTAGAGAGTCATCCCGGTTTTCAATCAAACAAAAGGAACCAGTAGGAATAATAATGGCTTCATAATGAAACTGTAATGAAAATTTTTGTAATTTACCTTGATATAAATTAGGATTTAAACCTCTGTCTTCACAACGTTTACGACAAGAATCTAACATCTCAGGAGAATAATCAATTCCATCAATTATATGTCCAGCCTTAAGAAGTGGAATAATCACACGGCCAGAACCAACGCCAGCTTCAAGAATACGTCCTTGACAAGTTTTTAAGCGCTCTTGGTAATACTCAATATCACCGTTTAAAGAATAACCAACAGGTTTTGTAATATTGTAAAGCTCGGTAGAAAGTTTACCATAATAACTAAACATCTATTTTTCCCTCCGTTTTTGTGTACGGAAGATTTCTAATATTACCCCTTCCGTACCTCGAATTTAGTTAATAAATAGAAAGATCTGACTGTCATAATAAATCACTCGCTTTCAATATAATATAAGAATATTATACAATATTTCCTTTTTTCACAAAGGATATATATGTATATAAAGCTTTTATTTATACATGGAAAAATATTCATTGAACCACTTTATTATCTCATTAAAAAAATTCCTATTTACAAATTTAGGAACGTTGACTTTGCTGCAAACCAAAAGAACCATACCCTTGCCATACTGACAAACTTATGATTCGAATCACATATTTTTATTCAAGGAAGAGGATATAAAAGTGATTTATGTAATAAGACACGGTCAAACAGATTTAAATAAAGTGAACCTATAACAAAAAAGAAGTTGTCTCACTCTATTGAGATAACTTCTTTTTATAACGTAACATTATATTATCCACCAAAAACTATACAACTACATACTATAAGAACAAACAAAACTAATAAACTATTTGAGAAATTGCCCATGGAATATTACCCCTTTATTTAATTATGTAAAAGATTTTACCACAAAATTATTTACAACATAATAACTGAAAGAGACATTAGATTGATTAGTTTTTTATATTTAAAGTAATATTTTACGCTCGTTATATCCCCCTCTCATAAAATCATTTCATCTATTCTTCTACTGCAATTCACAATATTTGAAAGGACACTACAGTAGCAAATAAAAATTTACTACTATAAATAAAATGATTTGATTCAAACTAAAAGTAGTAATAAAATAATTACTAAAATGATAAAGGAAGCGCAAATAATGGCTGATAAAGATTTGTTAAATGAGTACATGAATTTATTACTGAATATGTCTGGTACTTTCAAATTATTGTCTGAAAAAGCATCTGAATTTACACATATCGAGCAACACGTAGTCGAATATATCGCACAGCAAAATGTTCCTGTAAACTTAAAAAACCATTGCTAGTTATTTAAATATCCCAAAACAACAACTAAGTGTAACAGTTCGTAATTTAGAGCAAAACGGATACATTATTAAAAAACAAGATACATCAGATAAGCGAGCTGTTTTAATTTCTCTAACAGAAAAAGCTGAAAAAGTGCACTATGAAAGATGGAAACAAATTTATAATAATTTCACTGATACTCTTAAAAATCTATCTGAAGAAGATCGATACGATTTGACGTACGGATTATATAAAACAAATAAAATACTATCAAAAATGTTAAATAACGACTAAACGTATACTAACGTTTGCATGCTAATTATTCAACGGAGGATATTTCATGGTAAAAGAAATAGATTTCCAATCAGTTCAAGGTACTATGCTTATTCCACTTTTGGGACGAGCATATGAGAGTAAAAACAATAAAGACATTTTGGATGATAAAGAAGCCGTCCAGATCATTAAAAATTGTGATTTTGATTTTTCTAATATATCGAATACCTTTGGTGAATATGGATGTATAACCTACATTGCCCCCGCTCGAAAAATCGACGATACAATAAGACAATTTATTAGAAAGCGTCCGAATGCTACTATAGTAAATATCGGTTCCAGACTAGATACCACTTTTTCAAGAGCCGATAACGAAAACCAGCCCTAGGGACATCATCATGCCAAATTGGAGGTTTCCCTTTCTAATTGTTGGAAATTTCTATCATCCTTTCTGTTTAAGTCTTTGTCATTATAGCGATATTAGAAACCTCTTCGTAAGTGAACGTTTTTAAAACGTTTTCGTGACATTCAATAAAAACCTTATTATCCGAGTAGCTATCCCCCATCTGTTAATTAAAATCGATCACCTATATAAAACATAAGTGTAAAAACATTTTCAAAAATCCGTAGGAAACTGAAAAAAAGCATTCGTATATTTCTTCTACTCATTTTCGTCGTAATTGCTATAGGAGTTAGCTATTGGAATCTTTCCCCTGCCCCAAAGGCGTATTTGATAAAAAAAGCATTTGAGGGAGGAATGTTTTTGCGAGCTGGAACGTTTCTGTAGATTTTTTAATTGCTTCAGCAAGCGGTGTCCAGCCTACAGGCTGAAACCCATCTAATGATTTACGGAACGTTGATTGATTATACTTTTGTAATGTATATACATTTTCAATCGCTCCGCATGATAACTCTTTGTCCTTCTCTTCATTTGAACCTTTATGACCATATACCCGTAACGAAACATTCACTGTCTCTGGTAAATTTGAAACAAATTGCTGAATCGCTTCTTTTGCAATATTCATCTTCATTTTTCCATCAATTTTACCAGCCCTACTACCACTAGCATCTAGTAATATTTCCATATTATAGCTTCCACTTTCCGCTTTATTTTTTTGCTCATCTTTCGTTCCTAATGTTTTCTTTTCTTCTGTACCGAAATCACCTACTTCCAAAATTCGCAATGGTATTTGATCCAATGGCGTAATCTCCTGCTTTAATAAACTATATATCGTATGTAAATATAACTCCGCTTGCTCACTATAAGATTTCCCATTCCATTCAGCGGATTTTATATTCGTTTCTGTATCACGAACCGCTTCTTTCTCTACATCTAATAGCCCTACTTTATACTTCCCGTTATATTTTCCATTCGGATACTTCACCATTTCTTCAAATGTAAGTGGAACGGAATTAACAAACTGTTTTTCATTGTCTAAAGTCGCTTGTTTTGAAGTGACCCCCTACAACATAAATGACAACTCGTTTTTTGTCCAAATGTCTCATCCTTCCTTCTTTTCTGATTATAGTGTATCTGATTATTGTTCAGCTCCCTGAAAAATATCGATTTTGTCTTCCCATAGAAAAACCAAGTGATATATCACTTGGTTTTTCTATGGACGATTAAACAATTGAATTTCAGGATTATTAAATTGAGTAATATAATCTTTGGTACATGTGTACCCTGATTCAATCAGTGTTGCTTTTTGTTCCTCTGTCATATTGAAGTTAAAGGATGATTCAAAAAAAGTATTGATAAAAACCGTACGCGCTGCATCTTCTTTCGTTGTTTTTCCACTTTGATGTCCCTTTATCATTGTTTGGGATAAATTCCAGGCAAAATCAATGAGAGAATGACCGATGTGATGTCTTGTTGGGTTTGCTACATGTTTCATCATCGCGATCTCAACTTTGGACTCTAAACGAAAACCGAGAGTTTCTTTGTTATAAACAATTTCATCCTGATGTTCAAAGAAATTAACATTGTATTGGGTGCTTAACCAGCTTCCCCCCTCTTGGTTATCCAAGTCGCTGATTACTTTATTAATCTCGGCAGTAACCGCAGTTCGCGCAAGGTGTTCTTCTTTACTAACGTAACTTTTACGATCGAATAGACGAATCGGATAATTATCTAGCACACCCCCATCTACATAATACTCTTCTTCCCATTTTACAGATTTGAAAAAGAACGGAATGGACATAGTAATGCGCACTGCAATAACTAATGGTATATCGGGAGTCGTTTCCCGAGAAAATGTACGAAGTTGATGAGTGGATATGTTTGTACCTTGGAAAAACACATCTTTTCCTGTTTTTTCATACAACTGTTGAAACGTTGTATCCTTACTCCCTGTCCAGTCTTCAATAATCTTTCCTATCCACTCCGTGAAAAAATCGCCCTTGTAGATCCCAAAACCATCAAAGAATAGACGAATGTTATCTTGAATAAATAGAAAATCATGATCTTTGAAAGCTTTAAAATTCATTTTTTTATGAATTTCTTCAATTTTTTCAAATGGAACGGAAAGTCCTAATAGTAATGCAGTGATGGCGCCTGCTGATGTACCTCCAAACCGTTGAATTTGTGGCAATATCATCTCTTCATTTAGATAACGAAGTACACCAATATAGGCAACACCCTTCACTCCGCCACCTTCAAATACTAAATTTCGAAATGGATACGTCATGAAATACCTCCAGTAGAAAAATTCGCAATCCGTCTTAGTATTTGGGGAGAAATAGAATATATACAATATTATTCTTGAGAAAAACCAGTGCTCCACAGAGGTGAGTTGGGAGACAATTAAGATTAGATGAGGCTGCTAATTGAAAGGAAAGGTATGTTTTGAAATGTTTTTTTGAAAAGCTCTTGTTATTTGTCTTCTGTGAGGTCATGACCCTTTTCACAAGTAAACCACTCTCATCTAAACAAACATATTTTGTAGTGGCTAACATATGTGCATACACTGCGATAAAGATAAAAAGGATGACGCCAACTAAAATATCTGTATGATATCCCAAATGGATAAGTAACGTCACATAAAGTAAAGAACGGTACATTTCACCCGATGATTAAAGATATTCAATTTGAATCGTTTGACTATACAAATTTCAGGAAATTATGTATTAAATAATGAAGGTTTTTAATTTACAACCTGAGGTCATTATTTCGAAAATAGAGACACTAAAATAATCGGTTTGAATTGATATTGTGTGAAATGATAGACTACTATTATCAATATAAGCAAATAGATACGTGCTAAGCATTATGACAAAGTTGGGGGAACCGTATGACAAAAAAAAGAATTATTATCACTTTATTTTCAATTACAGCATTCATACTACTTTTAATATCTCTTGGTGTTTTTGAGGAAGAGCTACAAGAAACAGATTATAGTGAAATTGTACAATTCATGGAAGATATGAAAAATAAAAAAGAGGTCGAGATTGATGTAGTTACTCATTATTCAGTTAGGGTCTCACTAGAGAGCAATAACTCTGATCAACCAAAAGGTTGGATTATTTACCACTTGAAAGCTCGTTACGATAAGAAAACGGATCAAAGTTGGATAGATGTGACGCCTGATCTTAGCCGTTTCGAGAATGCGCAGGTTGCTCCTCGTGATATTATAACCTCGCAACAACAATGCGGTTATATCAATCATAATACAGACGAAAAAAAGTGAGAAACAGGATATATGCTAACAGAATGCGCTCATAAATGGGAATATCCATTACGCCCATCCGGTATTCCTACTATGAAAGAAAATTATTAAATAGATTATAACAGGGGGCATTATCTACTAGAACTAATCCATCATGATCTCAAATCAAAATTGGATACAATTGCTTCCTACTCATCTAAAAAATTTACTGTTTTCACATAATGGATAATGTTTACAAAAAGGAGAGATAATGATGTGGTGGAGATTTTAGAATTTGTTGCGATTTTGAGTTTAAGCTTATTGCTAACAGTCATTATAATGCTCCACGATTATTATTTAACTAATACAAAAGAAGGTTATAGTAAGAAAAGTCTCGCAATGATTATTGTTAGTATACGTATGCTTTCAGGCCCGTGGATAATTTTTATTACGAAACCTACACGAATGGCTGTAATACAAGCCGTAGCAATGCAATTAACCATATTACTTTTTCTTCGTGCACTTTCAAAGTATGTACAAAACAGGAAGAGAATTGGTTTGTTACCATAGTTGCTTTTATTGCATATGCTATTAGCACTTACTTATATATTAAGTTCGCTTTCATTGATTACTAGCAAAAAAAGAAATCATTTTGATTAAACTTATTTTCACAGCAGCACCTTGAATGATCAAAAAACGAGGCTGATGAATGCTTGTATAGAAAAACCGATTGAGTCTGTACAGATTCAATCGGTTTTTCTTTCCCTAGTGTCTAAAAAATAACGCACAAGAAAAGACGTAAAACATTATTCACATCGGTGTGCTGGACCACCTACCAAAAGTATACCATGACAGGAAAAGTCTTGAAATTAAAACTTTCATTTTCTTTCAGAATTTCATATATATTTCGCGTGCTGATATTGAATAGTAAGGCTTCAATTCATGTTCTTTTTCGCTTTATACGCTTCCACTCTTTTTCAAGAAGGATAAGTTCTCGCAGTGCAGTATGCGGAATACCTGATAAATCAGTACCCTCTACTTCCTGGTTCTTAAAGAAGAGCACATGCACTTCATCCTTTTCAGGACCTTTATTCATTGCAGGATTGTTCATTGTCTATGTTATTTGCAACTCGTTCCAAATGAGTTGGCAAATCATATGCCGCTATCGCATATACCGTATGAAATATATCTTTTGCTGTTTGCGAAGTATTTCGATTACCTGAACGAATAGGGTATCTTACGAACATACTATACACCAATTCACCTGGATATGGCATCGGAAATAGAGTCAGCACATTCATTTTTGTCACTTTTCAATATAGAAAAAATGAATCTATACCACTTTCCGACAAACCACAACCATAGAATAACAATTCTCTCTTAACTCATTCCCATCCCAATCATTGTATATATGTAACAATTCAAACCCATTCGCAACTAACAATCTTTCTAATTCTTGCGGATACGTATACCGAAGATCTATAGTTGTTTTCAATTCTTCTACTAGCACATCCTCTTCATACAACTTTCTCGTTGTTATGTAGTGCTGGATTTGCGTAATTGAGTTATATGTCATCTCAGTATACAAATCACATCTTCTTCCCTTTTCATCTGTAACAGTTGTCCAATATTCTTCTGTAGATGGTTGCATTAATTCTTCCCTTGACGGAAAACGTGTATCGAAAATGAATATACTATTATCTTCTAACACATTATAAATGGATGTTAATAATTGATTTTGGTGCGTATTAGTTAGAAAGTGCTGAAACCCGTGTCCTACCATATACGCTAACAGAATGGTTTCTTCGACGTTCAACTGCAAGCAATCTTGTTGTAACCATTTCACCTTCGAATAACTTGTAGATTTCCTCTTCGCTTCAGCAAGCATTCCCTCATGTATATCTACACCAATCATATGATATCCTGCTTCTACGAGAGGAATTGTTACTCTTCCTGTTCCGCATGCAATATCTAAAATCCATTCATTTTTTATGCCAAGCTGTTTCGCCCATGAGAGTAAGAATGGTAAATCTGACAAACTTTTATTTTCTACATCATATCGCTTCGGATTTTCATATTCAGATAAACTCCACTTTGTTTGCAATCTTATTCCCCTTTTCTTATTACCTCTCAAATAGAATATATAGATTATAACGAATAAATAGTTTTTTCTCTACAATCATCCTCAATTATTTGGACTAATCTCCCTCCTCCTTTCGTAAGCTGAAAATGAGGGTCATAGTATTGGAGTGTGATATTATGGAACGTTTATGGATTCCCATGATCGTTACGTTTTTTTCATTTGGTGGATTATTGTTAGGGGGCGCTGTTGGCGTTGCGACGCGTCAACTTATTGAAGAAAAGATGCATCGTTTATACGCATTATGCGGCGGCATTTTACTTGGTCTATTAGTGCTTGAAATTATTCCAGAGACATTTTCAGACTATGAAATTATTGGTCCTATACTTGGAATAGCTATCGGTATTTTAGTTATGAGTTTATTAGATAGCTATTGCCATCATCCGGTGATACATAAAAAGGATCAACAAGCGTGGCAAACTTTTCTCTTTCTTTCCTTCGCCATTTTTGTTCACAATATGCCAAGTGGTTTTGCGCTAGGTACTGCCTTCACAAATCATAATGAATCTGCCATTCCATTCTTACTTGCGATTGTTATTCATCATATTCCAGAAGGATTAGCATTAGTCATCCCTTTTTTATTTACGAAACATAAATACATGTCATTCCTATTAACTACTTTATTACTATCAATTATTCTCGGTACCGGCACTATCTTTGGCATTATGATGGATGAAAAAGCACTTCATTTGCAGGGACTTATTATGGGGAGCGCCATTGGTTCGTTAGGTTATGTCACAATACACGAAATGCTTTGGAAAGCTAAAAAACAACTTTCTTCCCTTCCATTTCTATCATGGTCTATTAGTGGTTTTCTGCTCATAACAGTCTTCACTCTTCTCACTGGACATCATTAATTCAATTTATCTGTTTATCATTTGTATATTTTTCCTTTTTCTCCAAAACATAATAGTATCTCATTATACAAGGAGGAACGATTATGTTTGGAAAAACAGCGGGTGAAGCACTTGTCGATCTTTTAATTGAATGGGGTGTGGATCACGTCTACGGTATGCCTGGTGATTCTATCAACTCTATTATTGAACCTTTAAGAAAAAAACAAGATAAAATCAAATTCATTCAAGTCCGCCATGAAGAGGCAGGTGCACTTGCAGCGGCAGCTTATGCGAAATTGACGGG
The DNA here is from genome assembly GCF_000746925.1 of Bacillus clarus. Taxonomy (GTDB): domain Bacteria; phylum Bacillota; class Bacilli; order Bacillales; family Bacillaceae_G; genus Bacillus_A; species Bacillus_A clarus. The sequence goes on along the minus strand of NZ_JMQC01000008.1, from coordinate 4,594,013 downwards.
CAAACTTGGGGTTTGCATGGCTATTGCAGGCCCCGGAGCCATCCATTTATTAAACGGTTTATACGATGCAAAGCTCGATCAAGCTCCTGTATTAGCAATTACAGGACAAGTAGAATCTGATTTACTTGGAACAGGATTTTTCCAAGAAGTAAATTTAGAAAGAATGTTTGACGACGTTGCGGTTTATAATCAACGCATTATGTCAGCAGAGCAACTCCCTGCCGTTGTAAATCAGGCTATTCGAATGGCATATACGAAAAAAGGTGTATCTGTCCTTACAATTCCAGATGATGTTCCAAAATTTGAAGTGAAAGATGGCGCACGTATTACAAATTCATCTTTCACTTTACCTGAGTTATTTCCACAAGAAGAAGATTTAAAGTTAGCGAAACTCACATTAAATGAAGCAAAACAACCTGTTATTTTAGCTGGTAAAGGAGCAAAACATGCGCGAGAGTCTTTACTCGCATTCGCAGAACATATCGGTGCTCCCATCGTTTTAACACTTCCTGCTAAAGGAATTGTTCCCGATGAACATCCCCTTTGTATAGGCGGCTTAGGATTAATCGGAACGAAGCCTGCTTATGAAGCAATGAAACACGCGGATACTTTAATTATGGTTGGTACTTCTTATCCTTTCACTGGTTTCTTACCTGAAAAAGCAAAAACGCTTCATATTGATACAGATCCAGCTCAAATTGGAAAGCGTTATGCGACGGATATCGGTTTAGCTGGTGATGCTGATAAAACATTAAAATGGTTGATTGAGAATGTAGAGAAACATGAAGACCATTCATTTTTGGAACACCATCAAGAAATGATGAAAAAATGGGAACAAAAGTTACATGATCAAGAAGAAGATTCTTCTACTCCAATTAAGCCGCAAAGAGTTATGCATGCCCTACAGCATGTTGCACATGATGATGCAATCTTATCAGTCGATGTCGGAAATGTAACAGTATGGACAGCACGCCATTTCCGCATGACCGATCAGCAATTTATTATTTCTAGCTGGCTAGCAACACTTGGTTGTGGTTTACCTGGTGCACTTGCTGGGAAAATTGCTTTTCCAGATAAACAAGTGTTTGCAGTTTGTGGTGACGGCGGATTTGGAATGACAATGAACGACTTTGTAACTGCCGTAAAATATAAGTTACCAATTGTTGTCGTTGTATTAAACAACCATAAAATCGCCATGATTAAATTTGAACAAGAAGTTATGGGAAATATTGAATTTGGTACAGACTTAACAAATCCTGATTTTGCAAAATATGCTGAGGCTTGCGGTGGTGTTGGATATCGTGTAGAGCATTTAGATGAATTACTCCCTGCTTTTGAAGATGCAATAAAACAAAATAGACCGTGTATTATTGATGTGGTTGTAGATGCAAATGAAGCACCGATGCCAGCAAAAATCACATTTGGTCAAGCTGCTGGTTACACAAAACATATGCTAAAAGAACTATTTGAAGAAGGTAAGATTGACCTTCCCCCTTTATAAAGCTAAAAAGATAGATGAAAACAAAGTGTCTTCATCTATCTTTTTTATTTTGATATTTCGTTATGAAAAGAAAAATCTTTTATATTTGTTCGACTATTATCCAATCTTTTCCTTCCAAATAACAAATACGATGAAAAAAGTCCTTGCTTTCATAACAAGGACCCTTACACCGCATTCAACTTATTATTAATCTATTTCACTACCTCTTCTTTTGGCATTACCATACCTTTATATAGTTGAACTGTAATCCAGTAATAAACTAAATAAATTACTAAAAAGATTCCTATTGGCATCCATACTTTCACAAATGGGTCAACTAATATGAAGCTGAATAAGTTAAGTCCTACTAAAACGTGGGAAATTCCAATGATCGCTGGGAAGATAAATAAATATGAAATCTCTTTATATATACTTTTTGTGAGCATACTGCGTCTTACTCCGATTTTCCGTAACATTTCATAACGGCGTACATCACGAGGAGCACCTGTTAATATTTTGAACATTAGAGAACTCGCCATCATTGCTAAAAACGCAATTCCAAGGAAAAATCCCATAAACATTGTCCCGCTCATAAAGCTATTCATGAATTGATATATCGTCATTTTTGTAAACAGATTTACCTCTTCACCAGTTGTTTTTTCAATCATTTCTTTTTGTCTCTTATCTATTTCGATCAACAATGGTTTATATTTTTTCATATCATCTACTTTTGCTAACGTTACACTATGTTCAGTTCCTTGAATTCCTTTATAATGCTCTTCGTCTGCAATTCTTACAGGTTTTCCGTTAAATTGATTATGTGTAATTTGTATCTCTCTTACAACCGCATCTTCCCAATCTTTCGGCATATGAGGGAATTTTGCTAATTCAGGAGCCTCTAAAGCTGAATATACAGGCTCAGTTAAAGGCTCAGCCACACGTTTACGTGCAGGCTCTTTTAAAGGCTTTGTATCAAAATGATCTGAAATAAGTGGTGGTTTTTCAGTTAAGTCGTTACGTAAATAATAAACTGCTTCTCCATCTACTTTATACTTATATTTATTCTCTTCAACAATTGACATTTCTTTTAATGCCGCTTGATCTTTTTCATTTGGATCGTGAATTACAACATCATATACACGTGAGAAATCTGTCATAATGCCTACATTTTTTTGGAACGCCATACCTGCTGTCATCGCACCTGCACCTAATGCAATTAACATCGCTACCGTACCTAGTACTCTCGATAAACTATTTACTCGAAAGCGTAGCTGTGCATATGTAAAACTATTTAAGCCCGTTTCATTTCGTTTTTTATTCCCTTTAATTTTCATCACAAAAAATGGGAGCAATGAACTAAAAATAATATATGTGCCAAGTGTTGTAACGATTGTCGCTATTATAAAACCGAGTTCAGCAAATATTTTTACATTTATCATAAAATAATATCCTATACTTACTAGTAATACACCTAGTACTGTCATAATAACAATACGGATATTACTTTTCTTCACTTCATCTAGTGTTTCATCTTCACGAATTAACTCTAATTCTGTTTTACGTAATAATCGGATACTATTCATTAAACCAGTAATAAAAAATAATATTAAAAAGAAAATAGATGTAACTACAATAGCTGGTGTGTATACGGATGCATAATTACCTTTTGCTGAAATTTCCATTCCATTCATTAAAAAATTTCCTGCTACACTAGCTAGTACGATTCCTACTAAAATCCCGATAACAATACTGACAATACCCATACCGAATGTTTCAATAAATAATAACTGTGCTACTTTTTTCTTTTTCGCTCCAAGCATCATGTACATACCGAGTTCTTTTCTTCTTAATGTAAGTAAAAAAGAATTGGCATATATAATATAAAATACAGTAATGAACGATAGTAATACTGCACCAACCCAAAAGACGAGTCTAATACTACTAATAAGGCTATTATCTTTTGTAAATTCACTATTCATCGCCATCGTTTGGAACATGTAAAAAATACTAATACTAATAACTAGGCCAATAAGTAAAACCATATAATCCTTTAACATTTTTTTCATACTGTGACGTGATAATTTGAATAACATAGTTTCGCCCCCTATTTAGACCCAGCAGCTGAGCCCATATGAGCAAGCACACCTAAAATGTCTTGATAAAAATTTTCTCGAGTTCCTTGACGCTTTAATTCTTTATAAAGAAGACCATCTTGAATGAATAAAATACGCTCACAATAGCTTGCACTAAATGCATCATGTGTAACCATCAAAATACTTACATTGTGATTTTCATGTAAATCTTGCATTGCTTCTAATAAACTTTTTGCATTTTTACTATCAAGTGCACCGGTCGGTTCATCTGCTAATACGATAGCTGGATTATGTACTAAAGCACGTGCTGCCGCTGTTCTTTGCTTTTGTCCACCAGAAACAGCGGAAGGATATTTCGTTAAAATTTCAGTAATCCCTAATTTTTTCGCAACTTCATTTACCTTCCCAGTAATCTCACTTGACGGTACCCCTTGCAGAGAAAGTGGCAAAGCAATATTTTCATAAATTGATAAATTTTCAAGTAAGTTAAAATCTTGAAAAATGAATCCTAATTTTTGAGACCGAAAATCAGATAGTGCATTCCCCTTCATAGAAGTAATGTTCGTACCAGCTATAGTCACATTTCCCCCTGTTGCCTGATCAAGAGTACTTATTACATTTAGTAATGTTGTTTTTCCAGATCCAGAAGGACCCATAATACCGACAAATTCCCCTTCTTTAATACTTAACGATACACCCCTTAACGCTTTTGACTGATTTTCATTCCTTTTCCCATACGTTTTTTCTACACTTTCTACTGTTACTACATTTGTTGACATCTCTTTCACTCCATCCCTTTTGTATAGTATTAATTTCCCATAAATTTCTTATCTTTCTTCTACATAAATTCTTAAGAATTTTTTAAAGTTTTCACTTTATATAGTAAAACTTATAAGAAAGGTTCTTCAATCAGATCCCTACCTTAATATTCTCACTTCTATACATATTCTTCCCTCGATTTTTCTTACATTCTCCTTACATTTTTGTAAGGAAAAGAAAACACACCACTCAAAAAGTGGTGTGTAGCAACATTTATTAAGATATTCTATTATTTATTTCACTTTGCACACTGTCCATAAATGCAGGCAATGAAACAACTTCTGATTTCTCTTCACCATATTTACGTACATTGACAGATCCATTCTCCATTTCTTTATCCCCAATAACAAGTACATATGGTACCTTTTGCATTTGCGCTTCTCTTATTTTATATCCTAATTTTTCACTTCGTATATCTCGTTCAACACGGATGCCAGCTTGTTTTAATTTATCTTCAATTTCTTTTGTATATTGCTCATGTACTACATTTGAAACCGGAATTACTTTTACTTGAACTGGCGCCACCCATGTTGGAAATGCTCCGCCAAAATGTTCAATTAATATTCCTAGGAAACGATCTAAAGAACCTAAAACAGCACGGTGAATGACGACCGGTCTTCTTTTTTCATTATTTTCATCTATATAGTTTAAATTGAATTTCTCTGGCATTTGGAAGTCAAGTTGGACTGTTCCACATTGATGACTTCTTTTTAAAGCATCTTTAATATGAAAATCAATTTTTGGTCCGTAAAATGCCCCGTCACCTTCATTCAGTCTATACTTATAATTTAATGACTTTAATACATTTTCGAGTGCCGCTTCTGCTTGCTCCCATAATTTATCGTCACCCATTGAGTCTTCTGGGCGAGTAGAAAGTTCTACTTCATATTCAAATCCAAAAGTCTTATACGCATAATCAATTTGCTGAAGTACTGACTTAATTTCATCTTCAATTTGTGCTGGTGTTACAAATATATGAGCATCATCTTGACAGAAAGTACGAACTCTTAATAGTCCGTTTAAAGCACCACTAAATTCATGTCGGTGCACTTGACCAAATTCACACATACGAATCGGTAATTCACGATAAGAATGCAGTTTATTTTTAAATATAAGCATATGTCCAGGACAGTTCATCGGTTTTAATGCAAAACTTTTATAATCTACTTCTGAAAAGTACATATTGTCTTTATAATGTCCCCAGTGTCCTGATTCCTCCCAGAGTCCTTGATTCATCATAAATGGAGTACGCACTTCTTGGTAACCATATTCATTTTGTATTTCTCTTAAAAAAGATTCTAATTCATTTCGGATGATTTGCCCTTTTGGTAAGTAAAATGGCATTCCTGGTGCTTCTTCTGAAAACATAAACAATTCAAGCTCACCACCTAATTTTCGGTGATTTCTCTTTGCTGCTTCTTCAATAAAATGTAAATATTCTTCTAATTCTTTTTGAGAAGAAAATGCAACACCATATATACGCTGAAGCATTTGATTATTACTATCACCTCTCCAATATGCCCCTGAAACATGAGTTAATTGAAATGCTTTCAAATAACCTGTAAATGGTAAATGGGGTCCTCTACATAAGTCTTCAAATTCACCTTGTTTATAAACTGTTACACTCTCATCATGTGGAATCGCTTCTAAAAGTTCTAATTTCAAATGATCATTTACTTCTTGAAACAGTTTTGCTGCTTCTTCTCTAGAAATATCAACTCGCTCTATCCTTAAGTTCTCACTTATAATTCTTTTCATTTCTTTCTCAATTTTAGGTAAGTCTTCAACAGCTACACTACTTGCAAGATCCATATCATAATAAAACCCATTTTCAATGACAGGTCCTACTCCAAACTTCACATCCCCATATATTCTTTTTACGGCTTGTGCTAATATATGTGCAGCAGTATGTCTAGCAATTTCTACGCCTTCCTCTGAATCCATAGTAATGATTTGCACTTTCGCATTTTCTTCAATGTTTCGACGTAAGTCAAAAAGCTGACCATTCACCTTTCCTGCTACTGCTTTCTTCTTTAAACTGGCGCTAATTGATCCTGCAATTTCTTCTAAAGTAATTCCTTTTACAAACCCTTTTACACTACCATCAGGAAATATTATTTCAATCATCTGTTCTTTCATCATTCATCTCTCCATTTCATAATAAAAAGCACACTCATCCCTAAAATAGGGACGAGCGTGCTTTTACCCGTGGTTCCACCCAGATTCCCATCGTAAAAATACAATGGCTTCATTAACGGTAACGTCGCTCACACGGCACTAGATACTTTATTTCCCCAGTGCAGCTCTAAGGTGGTAAGTTATTTCTCTGCGTTAGGAAGTTCTCAGCTCTCCTTCCTTCTCTGTATAACCGTTTAAAATAACTCATGTCCTTTTCTTCGCTTATTATGAAATTAAATATAAAAAAGCATATTCATCCCTAGTAAATAGGGACGAATATGCTTATATCCGTGGTTCCACCCAGATTCCCATCATAAAAAATACAATGGCTTCTTTTGCGATAACGTCGCTTACACGGCACTAGATACTTTATTTCCCCAGTGCAGCTCTAAGGTGGTAAGTTATTTCTCTGCGTTAGGAAGTTCTCAGCTCTCCTTCCTTCTCTGTATAACCGTTTAAAATAACTCGTGTCCTTTTCTTTGCTTTTATAGTACATCCATTAATTGTTATTTAATATATCCTATTCATTTTATTTTTGCAAGTGTCAAAAAATATTTTTTGTTCAATAAAAAAAGGGAAACCAAAAAAAATTTTCATGTTTTTTGATTTCCCCTATCTTTTTTACCAATCTTGTGGTTCGTAGTTTAAGTCTGCAAATAATCTTTTTTTCTCTTTTTTCGTTAAATCTCTCCACTGTCCAACTGGTAAATTATTTAACTGGATATTCATAATTCGCGTACGTTTTAATGTGTATACTTGATAGCCTAAAGCTTCACACATACGACGAATTTGACGATTTAACCCTTGTGTTAAAATAATTTGGAACTCATATTTTGATAACTGTGTTACTTCACAAGGAAGTGTTTTTGTTCCTAAAATTTTAACACCCGCTGCCATTTGTTTTAAAAATTCAGGCGTAATCGGTTTATCCACTGAAACAATATATTCTTTTTCATGTTTATTTTCAGCACGTAAAATTTCATTAATAATATCACCATCATTCGTTAACAAAATCAAACCGTCTGAGTCTTTATCAAGACGTCCAACATGATGAATTCGTAAAGGATGATTCACTAAATCTATAATGTTACCTTTAACTGCCTTTTCACTTGTACATGTAATACCTACTGGTTTATTTAAAGCAATATACACATGGTCTCGAGCAATTCGAAGCTGCTCTCCATTTACTCGCACGTCATCACCTGGTTGTACTTGGTCACCTATTTTTGCAACCTTTCCGTTAATAATTACTCTTCTTTCATTAATTAACTTATCTGCTCCGCGTCTAGATGCTTTTCCGGATTCACTAATAAATTTATTGATACGCAAGTTAGGCACATCCTTTTCTTTAAAAATTTCAAGCTCACACTGCTTCTACCGTACAATACAAAAGGGTAAGCCTCCTATTATAACTTAAATATATTAACATGAAAGGGTATATGACGTCTTCAATTAATTACATGTTTATAAGAAAATAATTGGTCTTCTTTTCCTTTTCACCTTAAACTATATTGCGGCCAAATGAATATTTCCTGCATATAACATCATTTATTTACTTTTTTCATAGTTAATATACAAATGTAATTTTGGAATACAGTTTAATTAAACGCATCTGAATAATCCACAGTATTTTGTAAACAAAAAAGAATTAAGATTTGGTTTTATAAAAAGGGGGGGGCATTTTCTAACTATGTTGTTCAATAATCACGCCCTTTGGTAGAAAACATCACTATTTGCAAATAAAAAAGCATCTTTGATCAATATTGTTCAAAAAAATCAGAATACTATCGAGAACACCTAATTTTTCACGCTTCAGTATTAGCTTCAGATATTCCAAAAAGAAGTCCTTGATTATCTAAACAATAAGCAAAGTATCCCATATTAGGAACAGCAGTTTTAGATACAACTACTTGTCCACCATTTTCAGTAACTTTTTTTATGTATTCATCAATTGAAGGTACTTCAATTGAATTAGTTGTTCTGGTAACACCATCAGGGGACTTCATTAATCCACCATCGATACCAGCTCTATCATTCTCGCCCGTAATAATAAACCAATAATCTTGCGGTCCAGGCATCTTTTCAAACTTCCAACCAAAACTATTTGTATAAAATTTAATTGCTTCTTCAGGATTTGGAACTTGCAATTCAAATCTTAAAACTTTACTCATTTTAATACCTCCTTTTGTTCTTTTACACAAATAATTACACGAGAACAAACATTCTATATCAACTTCATTTAAAACTTGAAGTCTTTTTATAAACACTGTGACTTTATTTCAAACCTACAATAGACCATTCTTCATTGCATATAACTTGCTTTCCATTTATATTTTCAACATATTCTTTTACATTAGCTAACTTATATAACGCCGGGAAAATTTCTTTTACATAACGTTGATGTGCCATTTTACCTTGCCAATAAGATAGAACTATGTAACGATTTGAGTTTGTAATCGATCTTCCTACAACGCCACCTAACATTCCTTCTACATTTTCCATCCCTTTATTCCAAATCGTTTCTTGTACATGTAAAAAATGTTGCTCATTTCCATTCTTCACATCACAAATTGTGATTCTTACAAATGAACCTTTAGCAACTGCATCCATAAAAGAAATACTTGTTATGTCATATAACGTTTGAAATTTCTCTATTTCACAAGAAACATATGTATCCTCTTGATTACTATTTAAAAAAATAGTATCGTGTACTCCATTCATGAATGCCTGATACGTATGCATACTTTCCCAAACAGAAAATACACAAGCTTCATCTTCATCCCAGCCTCCAAATTGCCCATGAAACCCCTCTAAATGCCTCAAATCACACCATTTTTCTTGGGCATTTGAAAACAAATCCCTTTTCTCTTTTTCCACCTTACAAAATATTGTTTTTAATAACATTTTCATTCCCCCTTATGATACGATCCATTTCCCTCTCGCAATACTTTCCACTTTTCCGCTTACAAAAAACATCAATTTTATCACCTACTTCTTCTGCGTGTTTATATAATAACGATGGCCGTTTTATCTCATACCCTTGTTCAACACGCATATTTATTTTATCTATTCCAAAGTAACGATACTTTACAAGATACTCTGCTAAACACCCATTTGAACTACCTGTTGCTGCATCTTCAGGAATACCATAGTACTCTGCAAAATCACGGACATTAAGATCATTTACTTCCTCATACGTTTCAGAAGTAAATACCATTATTCCTTTCGCCGTTATCTTCTCAATTAGGTCAAAATATTTCTCTTTATTTATTTGTACCTCCTTTGCCACGACTAACGATTTCAACGGTACGAGAATGACAGGCAATCCCGTTGATACTTCTTGAATTGGATACTGACAGTCTATTTGGGAAACATCAACATTTAATATGTCTGCCATCACATATCTATCTATTTTCACTCCAAACTTAGGTTCATTTTGCTTCATCCATAACAAACTTTTTTCATCATGAAAATTCACTTCGACGGATCCACCCAGAAAATGTAATATAACATTTTCCATTGCATTATCTTGAAGAATTTCTTTTCGTAACACAAATGCTGTTCCTAACGCTGAGTGTCCGGCATAAGGAATCTCCTCATTTGGTGTAAAAATACGGACATCATACCCACTATTTCTTTGTTTCCCTGACAAAATAAAAGTGGTCTCTGCAAAATTGATTTCTTTTGCTGTTAATTGCATTTTCTCACCTCTCTTATTCTCTTTTTGTTTACATAATAAAATTATATAAAATATTAAATCTATCAATTTAATACTTGAATGTCTCCCCACTCATTTTTTGCTTGCAAAACTTACATACAATACCTCTAAATCATTTTTTAAATGTATAAAAAATAAAGATCAATATGAATTGACCATATATCAATCTTTTTATTATTATATATTATAATGATTCGTTTTTATTAGGAGGGATTATGAAGTGAAGAAATTATTTTTAAACAAATGGTTTTTGGTTGTTCCTGTTATCTTTATTATTGCCGGAACTATTTTTTACTTACATCACGACCAAAAGCCGAAGCGTACAGCAAATAAAGAAACAGTCGATACACAAGCTTTTCGGAAAGAATTGAAGCCTAAAATCGATGAATTTACTACAAAGTATAATGATAGTATTGAGAAGGATTGGCTACCATCATGGGAAGAAATACATACTAATCAGGATACAATAGATAAAAATAAAATAGTAAATACTATGCATACTGTTTCAAAGCAATATGAGATTCTTGCGAAAGAGATGGATACTTTTAAAGCTGAAGACAGCATATCAACTCCCGCTCTAAAAGAAAAAATGAATGAATTTAGAACTGAATTTATTGCTGCTTCTAATTTCATGAAAGATGCAGCGGAATCAATTATAGACGGCTGTAATAACTCAATTCCGTTAAACGAAGCTATAGAAAATACGAAACACGCTTTAGGACTTGCTGATCAACATATAATCACTGCTTTATCTACTTTAAATGAAATAAAGGATAAATTAGGGATTACGAAAAATTAATTCTCCTATTTACTATCTTAAACTAAAAAATGATTGCAATCCATTAATAATGAACCTATAATGTGTTTATTGATTATGTAAACTTATTTCATAATCAATAAGTTATTAATCACATAATTCGGATGAACCATTCAGGAGAAGATCGATTGATCTACCGACGGGGCAAAAAGTTGCTAAATCAACTTTGAAACTCTCAGGTCTTGGTTACAAGTAGAACTGCATGGGGACGAATCTCTGGAGAGACTCCCTCTCGCTTTTATATAGCGCGGAGGAAAACGAGCGCCGAAGGAGCAAATCCGCTATACTAGCGGATAATCTCTCAGGTAAAAAGGACAGAGACAAGCGAAAGAAAATGCCGATTTGTATCGGTTTATTTTTCTATCCCTTGTTTCTCCAGAGACCATTTCATTTACTTGAAGTGGTTTTTATTTTTTCTAAAAAAGGAGAATAAAAATGGAGACAGTAAGTAAAGTATTAGAACAAATCAATCAGTATGTGTGGGGGTTACCAACTTTGTTCCTACTCGTTGGAACTGGAATCATTCTCACAGTGCGCCTAAAAGGTTTACAGTTTAGTAAACTATTATACGCTCACAAACTAGCTTTTAAAAAATCAGAAGATACATCTTCTTCTGGGGATATTAGCCACTTCCAAGCACTCATGACAGCTATGGCTGCGACGATTGGTATGGGAAATATAGCCGGTGTCGCAACCGCTGTTACAATTGGTGGTCCCGGTGCAATATTTTGGATGTGGATTACCGCCCTGTTCGGTATGGCAACAAAATATGCCGAAGCAATTCTTGCGGTGAAATACCGTGTTAGCAATGAAAACGGAGAATACGCTGGTGGACCAATGTATTATTTAGAACGTGGTCTAGAGAAAAAATGGCTCGCTATTTTATTCGCTATTTTTGGTACAACTGCTTCTTTCGGTATCGGAAATATGGTGCAATCTAATTCAGTTGCGGAGGCAATGAGAATTAACTTTTCTTTCCCCCCTTCTTTAACTGGTATATTAATGTCATTTTTAATCGCTATTGTTATTTTAGGCGGTGTGAAAAAAATCGGGAAAGTTACTGGAATTGTCGTTCCTATTAAAGCTTTCTTTTATATAATTGCTGGTCTTATTATTATTTTCTATCACTTTGATCAAATTCCAGAAGCATTTTCACTTATTTTTTCTGGCGCATTTCAAGGTACTGCAGCTGCTGGTGGTTTTATTGGTGCAACAGTTGCTTCTGCTATTCAAATCGGAATGGCCCGAGGCGTATTCGCTAACGAAGCTGGTTTAGGAAGCGCCCCAATCGCTGCTGCTGCTGCAAAAACAGATTCACCTGCAAAACAAGCACTCGTATCGATGACAGGTACTTTCCTAGATACATTTATTGTATGTACAATTACCGGTCTTGTATTAATTACGACAGGAGCATGGAAATCTGGTAAAACTGGTGTTGAAGCTACAACACTTGCATTCCAATCCGTATTTGGTACTGCTGGTAGTATGATTCTTGGTGTTGCAATCATATTATTCGCCTACTCTACTATTTTAGGATGGTCTTATTACGGTGAGAAATGTGTAGCATATTTATTTGGAGAAGGTGCCGTACGATATTATAAAGCGATTTTTATCATAATGATTGCTATTGGTGCTAATTTAAAACTAGGTATTGTATGGACATTTGCTGATATCGCAAACGGACTTATGGCGATTCCAAATTTAATTGGTCTTATTGGGTTAAGTGGTATAGTCGTAGCTGAAACAAATCGCTTTTTACAGGCAGAGAAATTGAAAGAATTAAATAAAAAACATGTAAGTTAATACATTTCTAAAAGGAATGACTCATAAATAATGAGCATTCCTTTTACTTTTATCCTCCCTTTTTACTATTTGATATAGATAAAAATACATTTATATCAAAGTTAGCTTCACTTTATACCTCTAAAAATTTTTCATATAAAAGTCATAAATCGTATGGTCTAACTATATAGTTGAAAAGGAATGCGACATTAAAAGAAGTCGCAGAAAAAATTCACCCAAGAAAAGGGAGGAAAAATCTTTTGAAAAACAAAATCATTGTTTTCCTATCTGTTTTTTCATTTATTTTTGGAGCTTTCTTTTTTGACACGAATACTTCAAGTGCTGAAACAACATCTACCGATTACGTTCCTAACCAACTAATCGTTAAGTTCAAACAAAATACATCTTTAGGAGATGTGCAATCATTTCATAAGTCTGTTGGTACAAACGTTTTATCTAAAGATGATAAATTAGGCTTTGAAGTCGTTCAATTTACAAAAGGAACTGTCAAAGAAAAAATAAAAAGTTATAAAAATAATCCTGATGTAGAATACGCAGAACCGAATTATTACGTTCACGCCTTTTGGACTCCCAATGACCCATATTTTAAAAATCAATATGGATTACAAAAAATTCAAGCTCCACAAGCTTGGGATAGTCAACGAAGCGATCCTGGTGTAAAAGTAGCGATTATTGATACAGGTGTCCAGGGCTCACATCCTGATTTAGCTTCTAAAGTTATATACGGACATGATTATGTTGATAATGACAGTGCATCTGATGATGGTAATGGTCACGGTACGCATTGCGCTGGTATTACTGGTGCTCTAACGAATAATAATGTTGGTATTGCTGGTGTTGCTCCTCAAACTTCAATTTATGCCGTTCGTGTATTAGATAATCAAGGTAGCGGTACTCTCGATGCTGTAGCTCAAGGCATTAGAGAAGCTGCTGATTCAGGTGCGAAAGTAATTAGTTTAAGTTTAGGTGCTCCAAATGGTGGTACTTCTTTACAACAAGCTGTTCAATATGCGTGGAATAAAGGGGCTGTTATTGTTGCTGCCGCAGGTAATGCTGGAAACACAAAAGCGAATTATCCAGCTTATTACAATGAGGTAATTGCTGTAGCCTCAACAGATCAATCAGATAGAAAATCTTCATTTTCTACTTATGGTAGCTGGGTAGACGTCGCAGCTCCAGGTTCAAATATATATTCAACCTATAAAGGAAGCGCATATCAATCATTAAGTGGAACATCTATGGCAACCCCTCATGTAGCAGGAGTTGCAGCTCTTCTAGCAAACCAAGGCTATAATAATACTCAAATCCGTCAAATTATCGAAACAACTTCTGACAAAATTAGTGGTACAGGTACGTACTGGAAAAACGGTAGAGTGAATGCATATAAAGCTGTTCAATACGCTAAGCAATTACAAGAAAATAAGGCTTCCTAAGAAATAACTTAACGCTTTGAACTAAAAAGAAGCAGAAACTTTTACAGTTAAAGTCTCTGCTTCTTCCTAACTTTTTGTTACTCGCTGCCTACAAACCCTTCTGAACTGAATGCAAATAAAGTACAAAATCAGTCATTGTAGATGTATATCCAAGTTGGCGTATCATAGCTGTTATATTTCCTCTATGGTATGTACCATGATTTACAACATGCTGTACTAACTCTAATTTAGAAGTTTCTAATTTTCCTACGTATGGATTCTCAATAACAAATACCTCACTTACATCTTTTTGTTCATTTAGAAATTCTTTATACTGTTTTGCTACATCAGAAAACAGTATTTCTAATTCATCCATTGTTTTCGTTTCAATTTGTTTTTGCAATTGTTCTCGACCTTGAATGGCCTTACTCATACTTTTGCCATTCAAAATATGTAACCATACTTGATCGACAATATAAATATGCACTAAAGTATCTTTAATAGACAGAAATACGCTTTGTATCTCTTCTTGATAAATAGAAGCTGGTAACTCTTTTAAGCGATCGAATATGCGTGCATTTGCCCATACATGATAATCAAATTGTTTTATAATATAATCTTTCATTCTAAACGCTCCTCTTTATTTTATAAAATATAGCTCTTGTTTTTGGATTTCCGATTCTATATCGGCTTTCACAATCCCCATTTCTTCTATCAGGCTTGTATTTAGAGACTTATATTTTACATATGTTTCAAATTCGGATTTAAACGGAAACGGTGTAATTCGAATGTTTTGCTCATCTATCCACTCAGCTTTTAAAGGTTCATCAGTATTTTCATTAAAAATTTCTGTCCCTTCAAACCCACCTTTAAATAAAGCAATCTCGTCTTTCTTCTTTACACCAGGTTTATTCATACATGCATATAAAGATAGCTCATCACAAAACTTTAAAAGTTTATAATGTTTATCAAACATTTCATGTTGCTTTATTGTTAACGTTTTCAAAATTCTTTTTTGACGATCCAATTCTTGCTTATAGAAAGATATCATCTCTTCATCTTCTTGATTCAGTGGAAATGATATAAAATGCTTACTACAAAGCAATGCACCGTATGGATTCGAATTCTCAATCTCGTTCAAACCTATCTTATAAAAAACAAATCTTAATGAGCTTGGGCAATCCATAAACGTATACGGTACATTTTTTGCATCGTTCCAAATTGGTGTTTTATCAAGTCCAATCCATCCTCTATCATGCTCATAAATGGCATCTGTGCTTTCTTTTAAATACGCGCTATCTTCAAAAAAATCCTCTTTCATATAGTTCGCAATTTCTCCTGCTAAAAATCCATGATCATGTTGACGGATTAATATAATTTCTTCCTCATTCTTATTACGAAAAATCATAGCTATACACCTCCCCTTTCATTTCATTTTACAATTTTTTATTTATATAACAATTAAATTGAACTATCCTCATCTTCCCTTCATTTACAAGAGGATAAATCAGTGAAAATGATAAATTCCCTTATACTTAGCAGGGATTCTGCTTCTTTCAACGAAATTAAGATAACAATACGATTCAATTATTCTTTTAATTAGTGAATCTTATTTTTTCTTTCCATTCATTATACTAACAATTCAATTCAAAATAATTTATTATGGGGTGAGAAAAATGAACAAAACTGAATTAATTAAAAATGTAGCTCAATCAGCCGATATTTCACAAAAGGACGCTTCTGCAGCTGTTCAATCCGTGTTTGACACAATTACAAATGCTTTACAAACTGGTGATAAAGTACAACTTATTGGATTCGGAACATTCGAAGTACGTGAAAGATCCGCTCGTACAGGACGTAATCCACAAACAGGTGAAGAAATTCAAATCGCTGCAGGGAAAGTACCAGCATTTAAAGCTGGAAAAGAATTAAAAGAAGCTGTAAAGTAAAAATAAAACCAGCCTTTTGATAGGCTGGTTTATTATTTATATTAAAACTTATCCTAGTAATTCATATATGTTCTCCGCATGATAAACTTCACAAACATAAAACAAGCATTTGCAGTTACTTACAATTTGATATTTTCTAGTCGGATATATGTTTGCCTCAACGGAACAGCCATCAAATAATTCAAGAATATGTCCCGAAGGTTGATACCCTTGATATAACATATTTCTTCTCGTTTCCATCTGTTCTATTAGTTCTTCAATAGGAGTGTTTCCACCCTCTAGTTCTCTTTTTATTTGATTTGGTAAACTTGAGGTATCCGCAAAAATTAGATTTTCAGATAACACCTTTCCTTTGTAGCTAACATTAGATACTCTGTAAAGAAATGTTCCATTTCCGTCAAAAAAGTTTCTTACTTCTTTCGGAATATACTTTCTTTCTAACATTTCTTGTTCAATAACATTGAACTGTACTGTATCTTTTAAAAGATTTTCTAAAGTTGTAATTGATGATGTATCTCCAGAAAATAAAACACTCTGAATTGCTTTCGCATTATTAGATAATTCACTTCTTCTATTTTCCGCTACTAACATGACGAACACCTCTTCTATAATTAATTTTAATTAAAATTGCTACTTAATAAACCTTTTTCTTAGCTTAACGATGGTATAAAGCGAAGCTTTAATCAGTGGTTTTTTTCCATCTCCCACTGATTATTAGCCCACACCAATCGGGCTTTTACGGGCAGTTACTGTAGGGATAAAAGTGGTCCCGCATCTAACTGATGAATTTCAGTCACCTCTTTACTTAACAAAGCAAGTGAAGCAACATATCCCAAGCCTGGTTTTAAATCTCTCATCACTGTATTTTTTACAATTTCTTTTCTATCCTTAAAAATAAGTAAATTCGGAGAATCATCAGGAGAAGATACAGTAAGATCTGCCGGAGATATCATAAGCCCCTCTCCTGTCGCCTTCAGTATCGCTTCCTTCCGAGTCCAATACGTTAAAAACCCTTCACGTTTCCTTTCAGATGGTAACTTCATAACTTGGGCAATTTCAATATCTGTTAATACCCCTGTTGCCATTGTTATTACATCTATATTAGAGGTCATTTGCTCAACGTCTATACCAACAGGTGTTGATAATGTGAACGCTACGCCAATACGTTCTCCTGAGTGCGATACAGATAACTGAGGCATCCCTTCTGGTAATTGTGGCCTTCCATGAGGAAGTTTACAAACTGAACATGTCCGATCTATCGGTACTTGCAGTGGTGACATGGTAAGTTGCTCCCCAAGTACCAATCTACTAATCACACAACCGATAACAAATCGTGCTCGATCGGCCGAATAATGGAATGAATTTGCCTTCTCACGCTCTGCTTCGTTTAATAAACTATAATGCCATGATTGTAAGTCTGAAATTCGCGCCCACCAAATTTGACAGTTATGCTCATTAAGTTTTGGTACTGAATCTACAACTTTCCAATCTACCATGTAAACTCTCTCCTTTTTATTGCCAATGTATATCACTTCTACTATTCAGAAGAACTTGCAAGAAATCTATTTTATTTGTCTTAAAGTATTGCGTCTTCTATAATGAAATTTATATACATCCTCATTCATTGACAACTTCTTTTTCTCGCACTTCTTTTACTGTCGGTAACGGTTTATTATTCCCTTTTGACATTGCATCTTGATCACGAATACGTAGTGCAAATAATAATGCTATGAATAAAAATACCGCTGCACCGATTAATGCAATTTGATAAGATACTATACTTGATTCTATACTCCCCGATTCACTGACACTATCACTTCCAAAACCAGCTAAAAGACTAGCTAAAATCGCGACACCGATCGCTGAACCTAATCGATTTTGCACATTAAAAATAGTAGTTGCTCTTCCCATTGAAGCGGGCTGAATGTTATTAAAAGCGGAAAATTGCACAGCTCCTACTGAATGTCCAAGGAAAACTCCAATACCAAACAATAACATTCGAATCATCCATGGATTCGTCTCATGATTCACGAAACTCAATAAGACAAATATAATTGCCGATCCAACTAATCCCGTAGAAATTAGCTTACGCGCTCCTAATTTTTTGTATGACCACGGCACAAGCTGAGAAGCAACCATAAGTCCAATTGCTTCAGGAAACGTTGTAAGCCCTGTTTCTAATGCGGATGCGTGTAATACATTTTGATACATAAGCGGAAATACAAATAGCATTCCGAGTAAACCTGCAGCTGAAAATAATGAAATGAGACTCATGTTTCGGAATAATGGATCTTTTAATAAACGTAAATCTAGCATTGGTTGTTGTACCCTTAGTTCTACAATAATAAACAATGTAATAAGGATCATTCCGCCGACTCCAGTGCCAATGATTTCTGGAGAACTCCAGCCTTTGGATGGCCCTTGACTGAGTGCGTATATTAACATTGCAAATCCTGGTGCTGAAAGGATAAAACCAGGTAAATCCAAACGACCAGCAGTTGTTTCAACATGTTCTACTAAAAATAGAAGTCCGAATAGCAATACAACTATTCCAAATGGTAGGTTAATATAAAATGCCCAACGCCAAGACAATTGATCTACAAAGAAACCACTAATGATAGGACCAATTGCTGGTGCAACAGCAACTGGTAATACGATAAAACGAGAAATCTTCGGTCTTTCCTCTGGTGAGAATGTGCGAAATAACATCGCCATACCGACAGGTGTTAAAAGACCTCCCCCAGCCCCTTGTATAATACGAAATATATTTAATGAAGTAATATCATTCGCAAACCCGCACAAAGCAGATGCAATTGTAAATACTAAAAGGGCAGTTAAAAATACTCTCTTCGTTCCAAAGCGATCTCCTAGCCAGCCCGAAATCGGAAGAAATACTGCTAAACTCACTAAATATCCAACATTTACTGTCCCCATCGCGGAAGGTGGAACTTGTAATTCCTGACTTATCGTTCGCAAAGCGACATTTACAATCGTCGCATCCATTGCGGCCATAAACATAGCCGTAATATAAACGATACTAACAACTATTTTTGGATTTATCTTTACATTCATTATTATTTTCCTACCAGAATACTTTCACTAAAGCGACTTTTGTTTGGCTCCATATCACTCCAGTTTAATTCGACGAATTCTAAGCATACCTGTCTACTATCTTCTTCATGAACGATTTTCCAACCAATTGGTACATCAAGAAAGGCAGGCCAGAGAGAATACTGGCCCTCCTCATTCTTTAACACTTTATACATGTACTTTTCATTTTCAAACGGATTCGTCATACTTTACTTACCCCTTTCTTTTCCTGTAAATGATTTGCTAGTACTTGTCCAATTTCTGTAAGTGGCCCTGGCTGACATAAATCTTTATGTCTACAGTCGATGTCATACTGCACGATCTCTCCATTTATATAATTTAGCCACGTATTGGGAGAAATCGGATCAAACCAATCTGGTATTACTGTAGATCTAAAGAATAAAATGTCTCCATTATACGTTTTAGGTACGTATTTCCCTAATAACCCTACTGAATTCACGTAAGTTTCTTTCAAATTTAAAATCGTCTCTTCTTCAAGACTTGCTAATGCACTTCCATCTTTACGCAATATTTCAATCGCACTTTCCATATTAAGCGGCTTACCATCCATATTGTCTGGATCATATCCGCCTAAAGCAAGTAAAGCGATTAGTGCTTCTTCCTCAGTTGGAGCTTCTGTATTCGGTAAGAAATGACCTGGATAAGAATCAAGCATAACGATCAGTTCTACTTCTTCTCCTTGATTTTGCAATTGAGCCCCCATTGCATGAACCACATTTCCACCAAGTGACCAACCTAGTAAGCGGTACGGTCCATGTGGTTGCACCTCACGAATGTGCTCAATATAATCCGCCGCCATTTCTTCTAAACTTTTTGGCAGCTTCTCATTTTTAGCAATACCACGAGCCTGAACGCCATAGATTGGATAATCTGTTCCTAAAGATTTCATCAATCCGGCATAACACCAACTTAAACCGCCTGCTGGATGTACACAAAACAGTGGTAATTCTTCGCCACTGGCTCTTAACGGAAGTAATACATCAAGTGCACTTTGCCCATTTCCCATTTCAAGTCTTTCGGCTAATCCGGCAACGGTAGGAGATGCGAATAAAGTTCCAATACTCAGTTCAACCCCGAGCGCTTCTCGAATACGACTCATTAACTGTACCGCAAGCAATG
The DNA here is from genome assembly GCF_000746925.1 of Bacillus clarus. Lineage (GTDB taxonomy): Bacteria > Bacillota > Bacilli > Bacillales > Bacillaceae_G > Bacillus_A > Bacillus_A clarus. Next base: position 4,573,514 of record NZ_JMQC01000008.1, on the reverse strand, counting down.
AATGGCCACCAAGGTCAAAGAAACCGTCATCAATTCCAATTTGAGATACATTTAGAATTTCTGTAAATAAGTCACATAGCATCTCTTCTTGTGGCGTTCTTGGTCCACGACTAGAAGTTGACAGATCAAACTCTGGAGCTGGTAGTGCCTTTTTATCTAATTTACCGTTTGGAGTTAACGGCAACTCATTTACTACTACAAAAGCATACGGAATCATATAATCTGGTAAGCTTTCTCCGGCATGCTGACGCATTTCGTTTGTATCAATAATCTCGCTATTTGATGCGACAATATATGAAACTAATCGTTTGTCCCCAGGCTGGTCTTCTCTTACAATGACAGCTACTTGTTCAACTTTAGAGTGTTTCATAATTACCGCTTCAATTTCTCCTAATTCGATTCGGAATCCACGAATCTTAATTTGATGATCCGCACGTCCCATATAATCTAAAGAACCATCCTGGCGCCAACGCGCTAAATCTCCAGTTCGATACATGCGCGTACCTGGTTTCCCAAATGGATCAGCGATAAAGCGTTCCGCCGTTAATCCAGCTCTACCTAAATAACCACGAGCGAGCCCAGCCCCGGCAACATACATCTCCCCCACTACTCCTGGTGGCACCGGTTGTAAATAACTATCTAGTACATACACTTTAAGGTCTGGTATGCTACATCCAATTAAACTGTTCGCTCGTAACGATACAATACTTTGATCCAGCTCCATATAGCTAACATGTACTGTCGTCTCTGTAATACCATACATATTAATCAGCTTAGGTGAATTTTCAGGATGGCGACTATACCAATCTTCTAAGCGGCTAAGTTCAAGTGCTTCTCCCCCAAAAACTACATACCGTAAAGAAAGATTTTGACCGATTTCCACATTTTCGCGATCTGCCTGCATCAATTGATAAAATGCTGATGGCGTTTGATTTAAAACAGTTACCTTATCCCTAACAAGCAACTGTAAAAACTCTTTCGGTGAGCGGCTTACCGTATGCGGTACGACAACGAGTCTTCCACCATATAATAGAGGTCCCCAAATTTCCCAAACTGAGAAATCAAAAGCATAAGAATGGAACATTGTCCAAACATCTTCTGAATCAAATTGGAACCAATGATCCGTAGCACCTAATAGCCTTACAACATTATGATGAGGTATCATAACACCCTTCGGTCTACCTGTTGAACCTGAAGTGTAAATGACATACGCAATATGTAAAGGTAACAGCGATTTAATTCGCTCCATATCTTCTATATTCTCTTCACTATATCTACTTAATTCCTCTAATACTTTTGAATCATCAACGAAAATTTTTAGTGTTTCATCACATTCGATTTCCACATCTGAATTCGTTAAAATACATGTTGGTTTTGCATCTTGTAACATAAATGAAATACGGTCTGACGGATAATCTGGATCTAGTGGCAAATACCCTGCCCCAGCTTTAAGAACGGCTAGCAAGCTGACAACCATATTTAAAGATCTTGGCATTGCTAATGCCACCAGCTGTTCCGGACCAACACCTTTTTTAATTAACATGCGCGCAAGCTGATTTGCTTTATTATTTAGTTCTTCATAACTTAATGATGTATCTTCAAAAACGACGGCAATTGAATCTGGACTTAAATGAGCCTGCTTCTCAAATAATTGTGGTAATGTCATTTCAGGTACAATTTGAAAACCACCATTCCACTTTTCTAAAACTGTATTTCGCTCCTCTAAAGTCAATATTTCTAATCGACCAATGGATTGTTCTGGATGTTCTGCTGCGTCATCCAATAATAGAATGAAACGTTCTACTAATTTTTGAACTGTTTCACGCTTATATAAATCCGTACTAAATTCAAGTAAACCGTGTAAACCATTTGGTTCGCCGTTTGCCGTATTACTTTCACTAATTTCGAATGTTAAATCAAATTTCGCAGAGCCGACACTTTTAATTTCGAGACTCGTTTCTAATTTTGGTACATCGAGCGTTGCTTCTGGCGTATTTTGAAAAGCTAACATCGTTTGGAATAGAGGATGACTATTTCGAGTACGTACAGGATTTAACACTTCAACGAGTCGTTCAAATGGAACATCTTGATTCTCATAAGCTGAAAGGTTTACCTGCTTCACTCTATTCAATAATTCTTTAAAACTCGGATCGCCAGATGTATTTGTACGTAATACTAATGTATTTACAAATAAACCAACTATATCTGAGAGCGCATCATCATTCCGTCCAGCAATTGGACTACCAATTGGAATATCAGTTCCGGCACCTAATCGTGTAAATAACGCACTAAGTCCTGCTTGCAATACCATAAACAAACTAACTCCGTTTTTGCGAGCAAGCTCTATTAACCTACTATGCATATCTGTATCTATATGGAAATGAATCGTTTCCCCGCGATAACTCGTTTCTATCGGACGCTGATAATCTGTAGGTAATTCGAGTTGATCTGGTAAACCTTTTAACTCTTCTTTCCAAAAATCTAATTGCCTTGAAATTAGACTATCTTGTGTAGTCTCATCACCTAACAATTGCTGTTGCCAAAGAGCGTAATCTGCATATTGCACCGGAAGTGGATTCCACTGAACTGTTTCACATTGACAACGTGCTCTATATGCTGATGCAAAATCTCTCGTTAGTGGATGTAACGACCACCCATCTCCTACAATGTGATGTAGTAAAATAAGCAATACATGTTCATCACGTTTTATTTCAAACAGTTGCAGACGAATGGCTGGCTCAGCATCAAGATTAAAGCTATATCTTACAGCTTCCGAAAGCATCTCTTCTAATGCACCTTCAGATGTTTTTGTCATTATTACATCTAGTTTCACTTCATTCATATCAAGAATCTTTTGATATGAACTTCCAAGTGAATTTGGAAAAATTGTTCTAAGCGTCTCATGCTTCTCTACAACATCCTGAAAAGCACCTTCCAATGCTTCTTTACTTAATTCCCCAGACATTCGGATGACTAATGGAATATTATAAGTAGGACTTGGACCTTCTAAACAATTTAAGAACCATAACCTACGCTGTGCAAAAGAAAGTGGAACTTCCTTAGGTCGATTCGCTTTCTTAATAGTTGGCCTCGCACTCTGTGCACTGTCCAATTGTTTCGCCAGCCCAGCAATAGTTGGTGTTTCAAATAATTTTCCAATTCCTACTTCCACACCTAACGTTTCACGAATACGTCCCATTAAGCGTGATGCAATAAGCGAGTGACCACCCATTTCAAAGAAATTATCATCTATACCTATTCGCGAAAGACCAAGAACCTCTGCAAATAAATCACTTAATATTTCTTCTTTCGGGTTTCGCGCCATTCTCTCACTTACAATTTGATTAAAATCAGGAGCAGGTAACGCTTTTCTATCAATCTTTCCATTCGGTGTTAATGGTAACTCTTTTAATATTACAAATGCTGACGGTACCATATAACTAGCTAAACTTTCTGATACATAAGAACGAACTTCCGAAAGATCAATAGTTGCGCTCTCTTCAGCGATAATATAAGCAATAATTCGCTTATCGTTAGGTCGATCTTCCCGTACCATTACTACTGCTTGTTGAACATCCGTATATCCTTGTAATACTGTTTCTATTTCTGCTAGTTCAATACGGAAACCACGGATTTTAATTTGATGATCGGCACGACTAATGTAATCTAGTGAACCATCTTCACGCCATTTTACAAGATCACCTGTACGATACATGCGCGTACCAGACGCTCCATAAGGATTGGCAACAAAACGTTCCGCCGTTAATTCAGGTTTACCTAAATATCCATTCGCAAGTCCTTTACCCGCGATATATAACTCACCAACAACTCCTGGTGGAACAGGTTGTAATCCTGCATCCAATACGTACACCTCTGTATTCCAAATTGGTTTTCCAATTGGAGGTATACCAGTTTCATTTTCATCAATGTTCATTGAAGTAGACCAAATTGTCGTTTCAGTCGGTCCATAGAGATTCGTTATACAGCAATTTAATTCTTTTAATTTACTTGCTAAATGAGCCGGAAGTGCTTCACCACCAACAAGCACATTAAGTCCTTTTAGCCTTTCTGGGTAATCCGTTACAAGCGCCTGCCAAAGTGTTGGTGTAGCTTGCATAATTGTAATATTTTCATTTCGCAAGAGCTCCGTTAACGCAGAAGAGTCTTGAATGATTTCCTTTTGAGCAATTGTAATACTTGCGCCACTAATAAGTGGTAAATATATTTCTAAAGCAGAAATATCAAATGCAAAAGTCGTAACAGCTAGTAAATGATCCGTTTCATTTAGTGAAAACTTTTCTTGCATGGCTAATAAAAAGTTACTTAAACTTTGCATTGGTATAACGACACCTTTCGGTTTACCTGTTGACCCTGAAGTGTAAATTGTATAAGCAGGATTTAAAAGTGACATATCATTCGTAGACGCAACGTTCACATGAGAATATGTTTGTAAAGCCATTTTCGTTTCTGCACTATTTAATACAATTTGAGGAACTTCACTTTCTATAGGTAAACTCGCTGAAACAGATGAATGTGTTATGACACAAACAGGACTTGCATCGCAGAATATATAACGAACTCTTTCCGCAGGATATTCCGGATCTATTGGTAAATATGCAGCACCTGCTTTTAAAACAGCCAACATACTAATTACCATTTCTACAGATCTTGGAAATGCGAGTGCTACAAACTGGCTAGGTCGTACACCTTTTTCTATCAGTACATGTGCAAGCTGATTTGCTCGTTCATTTAGCTCTTTATAAGTCAATTTCAGTTCATCACATGCAACAGCTATTTTATTAGGATTTTCATGTGCTTGTTGTTCAAACAGTGCAGGAAGATGTATTAACTCTCTGTCTTCACTCGTTTCATTCCATTCTGTTAAAACTTTGCGGCGCTCTTTAGGAAGTGTAAGATCCATTTTCCCAATTGGTTCATTCTTCTGAAGCTCGATCGCGAAATCTAATACATTCATAAATCTTTCTTTATGAACAGCTAATTCTTCTTCACTATATACATTCGGATTCGCATCAAAATGAATCATTAATCCGTTACCATCAAAACGGTTATATACGTTTATAGACAGATCATCGACAGGTCCTGCCGAAAGATTATGTGTAACACCACGATTTTCTGCGAAACTAAGACCGTAATCAAAAGGCATAACATTAACTAATGGCCCAAACAACCTTTGATTTTCACCGAGTAACTTCAAGTCTCTTCGTAATTCCTCATGACGATATTTATGATGACGACGTGCATCACGAATCTCACTAGAAACTTGCTGCATGAATTCAGTAAAAGTTATATTGGGATTTACAGATAGACGAAGCGGAACTAAATTCATAACCATACTAGGTGTATGAATAGATACAGAACCTAAACGTCCCATCATAGGTAAACCTAAAACAACATCTTTTGCACCTGTTAACTTATGTATATAAATGCTTGTAACAGCTACGATAAACTCAGGCCAATTCATCATTAAAGCTTTTGTATTTTCCTGTAACAATTTTGTACTAGAACTAGATAAACAAGCTGTTTCTCGCAAAAATCCGTTTGATGTTCTCGGTGCCCGTTCCGCTAAACTTACAACTTCTGGTCGATCCGCAAATTTCCCCATCCAAAAAGTACGATCTTCTTGAAATTGTTTTGACGCTCGATACTTATCATCTTCTTCTATAATTTTTGCGAGTGAGCCAAATGGTTTCTCCTTCTCTACCTTCCCAGCCATTAGCGTGGAATATATTTTTGCAACCTTTTGAGAAAGTAGTGAAAACCCATAGCCATCCATCACAATGTGATGGATGCGCTGATACCAAAAGAAGCGATCATTTGCAACTTGGAAAAGGGCTTCCGTAAACAATTTGTCTTTTTTCAAATCCACTGGTGTAGATAAATCTTTTTTCATCCACGCCTTTGCAGCTTCTTCTGGATCTTCCTCTAGACGAAGATCCAGAAAAGGCATATGAAATTCAGATGAAGATTCAATGATTTGCCATGGGCCAATCTCATCTTCTTCAAAGCGAACATGCAATGCTTCCGTTTCCGTTACAACTTTACGTACAGCTAGCTCAAAAATCTCTGGATTGACTATGCCATGTATCTCTACATACTCTCCCGTATTATAAATCGGATTTAGTGGATCTAATTGCTGCGCAAACCACATACCTGATTGCGCAGAAGATAATGAATAACGAATCTTTTGACTGTTAGGCATTCTTTACTACCCCTTTATTATGTAGTCTTTATTTCACAGCACTTGTTCTGTTTGTGAAGATAATATGTGAAACCAATCAGAAATTGTTGGGCGCTCCGCTAAATCTGCAAAGGTAACTTCTATTCCTTCACGGCGCCACTTCTCTACTAAACTCATAATTCTCACTGAATCAAGACCTCTATTGATTAAATCTTCGTCAAGTTCAATATCCTCTGGTGATTCACGAAATAATTCAGCAACTTGTTCACGTACTAACTGTAAAGTGATTCCTTCACTTCTTTCTGCACTATCATCACTTTTTAAACTTTGTAAATCTTTTAATAATACATTTGTCGTTGTCGTTACTGCACATCTGTCAGATGCATACTGCAACGCTTGTTTATGATGCGCTAATGAAAAATCAGCAACTGCATCCGCAATGAAAAATGGTTGTATACCATCCATAAAGGCTTCACAAGCTGTTAAGAGACACCCAATATGTGCATAAACTCCGCAAATAATAAGTTGATCTCGCCCTTGTTCATTTAATATTTCTAATAGGTTTGTTTTTTTAAATGCACTATATCTCCATTTCGTAAGGAAAATATCATCCTCATCAGGAGTAAGTTCATCCACAATCCTCTTTTTATCAGGACCAGCTGGAATACCATCACCCCAAAAATCTTGTAGTAGTCCTCTTTGCTCTAATGTTTGTCCACCTGGCTGTGCAGTATAAATAACCGGTACACCAAGTTCCTTGCATGTTTCTCTTATCAACTTAATATTTGAAATAAGCTCTACTTTCGGTGATTCTTCATTGCTATATGCATCAAGAAAATATTCTTGCATGTCATGAATAAGAAAAACTGCACGTTTAGGATCTGGCTTCCATGTTACTCTATTAGTCGGTAAATCTGATTCAATTGGCATTTTATATACTGGGATAGCTGGAATAGCCATCTAATCACTTCCTTCTGAATTTTTAGAAATATCTATTTGAATTTTATTATTTTATTGTAATAAGCTTCTCAGCAATGACCTTACGTAATTCTTTCTTACTAACTTTTCCTACACCCGTTTGCGGGAACGACTCTATAAACTCAATTCGATCTGGAATTTTATACGCTGCAATCCCGCGCTCTCTTAAGAAGGTTTTAAGCTCACCTACTGTCGGCTTCTGGCCACGTGCTATTACGAAAGCACATGTACGTTCCCCTAAATAATCATCAGGCATAGATACCATCGCAACATCATGTACCGAATCGTGCGCTAGCAGATGATTCTCAACTTCTTCCGCTGCCACTTTTTCACCACCACGGTTAATTTGATCCTTATCTCTTCCTTCCACGATGATGTAGCCTTGCTCATTCATTTTGACAAGATCACCGGTACGATAGAAACCATCGTGTGTGAAGGATTTTTTGTTATGTTCTTCTGCTTTATAATAACCACGGATTGTATATGGACCACGTGTTAATAAACTTCCTACTTCTCCAGGTATTACATCGTTATCATCTTCATTTACGATTCGAATCTCATCAAACTTTGACATCGGTCTCCCTTGAGTATGCACAATGATTTCTTCTGGACCATCAAGCCTTGTATAATTTACTAATCCTTCAGCCATTCCGAATACTTGTTGCAACGTACAGCCGAACGTCGGACGTATACGTTTAGCAACTTCAGCACTGAATTTCGCACCGCCTACTTGCAGTACTTGTAAGCTCGATAAATCGTTATTACGTGAAGCTGCAGCATCGAGCCATACCATTGCTAATGGCGGGACAAGAGCTGTAATGGTGACACTTTCTTTTTCAATCAGAGAGAATGCTTCATCCGGACTACCTCCAGATGCCAACACTACTTTTCCACCTGCATATAAAGTACCTAGTGTTCCCGGTGAACTAAGCGGATAATTGTGAGCTACTGGAAGAACTGCCATATACACGCTATCTGGATTCAAATTACAAATCTCAGCGCTGACACGTAAGCTATAAATATAATCATCATGAGTTCTCGGAATTAATTTAGATAGTCCCGTTGTCCCTCCTGATAATTGGAGAAAAGCAACATCACTCGGATGAACTTCTGGTAATTGAATTGGATCCATATAAAGATCACTTATGTTCACAAACTCTTCTGCATCTCCTACTACAATTACATGCTGTAAAGTTGGAACTTTCTCTTTCACTTCTCTCGCTAGTTTTCGATAGTCAAATCCAAGTGCCTTATCTGAAATAATATAAGCGCTCGCCTCACCAAACTCACAAAAATAGCTAATTTCACTACTGCGATGCGAAGGTAGTGCAAAAACTGGAAGTGCTCCAATTCGAAATAGTGCGAAGCATACTTCGAAAAACTCTATAATATTAGGTAACTGAAGAACAACTCGATCCTCTTGTTTTATTCCTAAATTCAAGAACCCTGCAGCTAAACGATCTACCTTTTCATCAAGTTCACTATAACTAACATGTGTGTCCCCACTAATAACCGCAATTCGATTCCCATGCCGTTCAGCGCGTTCTTTCAGCATTTCTCCAAATGTTTCTCCGAGCCAACACCCTTCTTCTTTATAACGATCTACAAATTCTTTCGGCCACTCCGTGTATCCTTTTAACATCCATTTTCCCCCCTATTTTCATTTCAACGTTTCATCATTCAATCCCATTGCTCTAAGCATTGTCCGGAATTTTGCTGATGTTTCAGCCAACTCTTCTTCTGGTTTCGATTCACCGACAATACCTGCTCCTGCAAATAAACGAAGTGAATTTTCTTGAACTTCTGCACAGCGAATAGTAACAATCCATTCCCCATCACCATTTAGATCACTCCACCCAAGCATTCCTGTAAAGAAATTACGATCAAATGGTTCGATTTCTTGAATAGCCTCTCGTGCTTTCTCAGTTGGTGTACCGCAAACCGCTGGTGTTGGATGAAGTGCAATTGCTAGTTCTAATGAAGAAACAGACGAATCTATAAGTTCACCTTTTACCTCTGTAGATAAGTGCCACATCGTTTCACTATGAATTACGGATGGTTTTTCTGGTACGTGTAATGTATGGCAATACGGACGAAGTGCTGCCGCTACCGCTTCAACAACTACCGCATGTTCATGTAAATCTTTAGGTGAAGAAAGTAACTCTTCTGCTCTTCTCTTATCCTCTACTGGGTCCTCACTTCGTGGTCTAGAACCTGCTAAAGGATTAGAAATGACTTGCATACCATTACGTGAAACAAGTAATTCAGGACTCGCTCCAATTAATGTTTTATTCTTTTCTTTTTCATCTTGCGATAGGTTCACTGCAAATGTATAACCGTGCTTATTATGCTGCGCTAAATCAAAAAGTAATTTTTGAATATCTATCTTCTCAGATGATTTTAAATCTAATGATCTAGATAGAACGATTTTCTTAAGATCTCCCTCTTTAATTTTTGAGATTCCTTGCTTTACACCGTCCATATACCCCGAAGGCTCTGGAACAGGTTTCATTTCATATGTAAGTTTAGATGGTTGTTGAATTTGATTTGTAGAGTCTAACTCCAAACGAGAAGTAATTCTACTTTCTTCTGGCACAACGAGTTCTACAGCTTTCCTGTGATCAAAAGGAAGTGCACCGACAACAATTGGATTAGGGTGTCCAGCCTTCTTTGCATTACTTAATACTGCTTGAACAAGTTCAGGAAAACTTTTAACCTCCTTATGTTTCACTGTAGCGAACGTTCCTTCTGCAAGGATTGTTCGATAAGGTGAAGCGAAAAAGAACGGAGATTCAGTCTTATAATCTTCTAATAATTTTAATCCTGATTCTCTTACAGCTACTATTTGTTTTGTCATTTTATTGCCCTCCTATTTTGTATTAAACTCCTAAAGTAGCACCACCATCGACACATAAATTATGCATTGTAATATGGCTTGCTTTTTCTGAAGCTAGAAACAGTACCGCCTCAGCAATTTCTGAAGGTTTCGCTATTTTTTGTAACGGTATTCCCAATCGATATGCATGTTGTGAACCGGCAATTATTTTTTCAGCTCCGTTCTCATCAGCCCATAGTAACCTTTGCATTTCAGTTTCAGTAGAACCAGGAGAAACTAAATTGCAGCGAATGTTATATTCTGCAAGTTCAAGACCTAAGCACTTCATAAACATCGTTGTTGCGGCTTTTGATGCTGCATATGCAGCCATGTCTACTCTCGGAGTATTCGCAGCATTGGAGCCGACCGTAACAATTGCACCTGATTTTCTTAACATCATGCGTTTACTTACTGAACGAGACATATAAAAAACACCTGTAGAATTCACAGAAAAAGTGTTATTCCACTCTTCATCACTTAAAGAATGAATGGCTCCCATACACAAAATACCCGCAACATTCACTAAAATATCTATGTGCCCTATTTCATTCTCAACTCGATCTACTACGTTTTCCACAGCAGCACTATCACTCACATCTAAAGGGAAAATATGAAAACGAGATCCCTTTACATTATGTTGATTAGAAGTGGCATTAAGTGCTTCGGTATTCTGATCAATCGCTACTACCGTAGCTCCTTTTTCAACAAACATATTTGCTACAGCCTTCCCGATTCCTTGCGCTGCACCTGTAACTAAAACAATTTTCCCCTCAAATTCTCCACAGCCCATTTCTTCATTTCCTTTCTTTACAAAAACTATTTTTGAAATGTTCTTATCCATAACTCAACAAGGTTAACCTCGTTAAATTAAAAGGAAAAAACCATCACTTGAAATTAATAATCATTATCAAGTGATTTTTGTAAAAAATAATAAATTTACTAAACTTATATGTCAAGTACGTATTTTATATAGACAATCATAAAAATATGAAAAAACCCTTATCAATTGATAATGATTTTCATTTTCTTTATCTACACCGAAATGATAATCTTTCTCAATATTCTTGTCAATCTTTTTTTATTTTTCAGATAAAATATTTTTTATGTTTTCATTTAAAAAGGTATACTTTTCAGCATTAACGCACTTTTTTAACTTTTTCAAAAATTACAATCTCAAAATTTTAAAAATCCATTTTTTAAAACATTAAAAAATGAACTATGAGGTAAAATTCTCCTATAAGTCCTTTCATATTACAAAATTAACCATATATTATTTCTATACTTTCTCAATAAATTTCTGAAAATACTTCATACCCCTATAACATTCCCCTTTCAATCAAAAGAATCTTATTTTTCTTCATAAATATCACAGTTTTATTCATAGATTACTCAATGATTTATTAAAAACTCCCCTCACCTGCTCAATTTAACAATATTTCAATATAATTCAACTTCCAAATATAAATAACTTTATTACGGCCTTTCTTAAAAAATATATGTCTATGTATAAGAAAAAGAGTTAACCTAAGGCTGACTCTTTTTCTTATACTCTTATAACCGTTTCTTCAAAAATGATCGTCTGCTCTGCGAGTTCCATCATATCAAAAGAATTTTTACTACGTTTTATAAGTACCCCTTTTAATTCTTCGCATTTTTCCTGTTCTAATCATTTTACAAACACAAATTTTTTAAAGTACAACATACCAGCCTCTTTATCTAAAGGATTTATAAACACTCCTTCTTTTGTAACAAAAGCATTAGAATGTCCTGAGATAGTTGAAATAAATGCCTCTAACATTTTAATTTCTCTCTCTGAAAATTGTTCCTTGCATACTACTTTTAAATTCATTTCTGTTAGCATCTACAATATCCCCTAACCAAAAGTTCAAGGGTATATGAAAAATGTACAGTGGCCAACAAAAGAGACTGGTTAATTACCAGTCTCTTTTGTTGGTCTATCATTCTTTAGATTCTTATTTCAAAATGAATATGTATGGTGTGCTGTAAAAACTATTAAAGCGTCTATTACAATAATTATAATGCAGGTCGATAGTTTTTCTACTGAATCTTTAAAATTAAGTATATGAATAATCATCTTGTTGATAAATAAAATTAAATATTCACTAATATAAGTATACATGTTTAAATATATATAATATAAACTATTTCTGTTTTTATGAGGAGGTACTATGAAAGCAAATGTAGGGGATACTATTCTTTTTCAGCGTAAAAACGTAAAAATAACAGGTTCAGTAATTAAATTATATACTGAATCTGTCTTAGTTGAAGTTACAGATGTAAGTGAAGGTACTTTTGAATTTGATAGAACTATAGTGAATCATAAAAATTATAAAATTTTACACAAACATGAATAAGTCCATAACGAATAACACCCCACCTCCTTATAACTTTACGGTGGGGTGTTATTTTGTTATGCCAAGCTAAACTCTAAAATGCGTTCGTTAATTTACATAACCTAAAACTCCAACTATCTCACTAGCTTTCAAATTAGAAATAGAATAGTATATTTCTAACCCTCTTCTGTCAGCTCTTAATACTTTACCTTTCATTTTTGACAAATGTTGAGAAACGGTCGATTGTGGAATTCCTAATATCTCTGTTAACTGTGTTACATTACATGTTTTACGAATACTTAATTCCTTAACAATTTGCAATCGTACTGGGTGTGCCATAATTTTTAAAATATCTACATCTTCTTCAGATATTACACGCTTTTCTATTTCTCTTGTATATGTTGTCACGATAAATTCCCCTTTTATGTTTATCTTTTATCCAATCTACTAAAAAGTTTCACATTCCAAATAAATACATTTAACTTATATATAGGAATATTGTAATTTTATTCTTAAAAAATTCATATCAGCCTACCTATAATACAATTTTAATTTGTACTACATGTGAAGTTCATATAGAGTTGAAATGAAGATTTTCCGAAAAGATTAATTATATTGACTAGACACTCTTTCAATATAGAGATACTCTTATAAAAATACAAAACGGAATATATGCTATATATCAAGCTTAAAAGAAAGGAGAAATACTTTGTCCTTAATAGCTTGAACAAACAGTTAAACGATTTAAAAAAGTATTAAATTAACGTATATTCGGTAAGTTTATTAATGCATCGACTGCTTTTGTTAATGAATATATACTGTGGTACGAAAAAAATAGTTTATCCTCATACATTCCAATCACCTCCCTCCAAGTATGCTGTCTGATCTTATAAATGACTATAATGAAGCTGCAAATATACCTAATAATTCTCTAAGGGGTGCGGCAGCCTTATTAAGATTGGCACTACAAATATGAATGAAATCATTAGGTGAAAATACATACTAAGAAAGCTAATTTAATTGTAAGTACAGATAATGATAAGCATGCGAAATATTTCTTAAATAAAGAGGAATTAATACAGAGATTGCTGTATTTAATATACCTAAA